>WFUY01000505.1 GCA_015484715.1 Thermoflexales bacterium
TGACCATCCCCCTGGACCCCCACCGCTCCCCCAGCGAGAACGCCCAGCGCTATTTCCGGGGGTACGAGAAGGCGAAACGGGCCGCCGCCCAGGCCCCCCAGCGGCTGGAAGCCGCCCGGCAAGAACTGGCCTACCTGGACCAACTGGCCACCGACCTGGCCTTGGCCGAGGACCGGCCCGCCATTGACGCCGTCGCCCTGGCCCTGCAGGAGGCCGGCTACCTGCCCCCTCAGCCAGGCCCTAAGCCCCCCAAACGAGGCCCCCTGCGCATCACTTCCCCAGACGGCTTCCTCATCTTGGTCGGGCGGAACGCCCGCCAGAACGACCAGGTGACCTTCAAACTGGCCGGCCCGGACGACCTCTGGCTGCACGCCCGGGGGGTGCCGGGAGCCCACGTGGTCATCAAGAGCGGCGGACAGGCGGTGCCGGAGACAACGCTGCAACTGGCCGCTACCCTCGCCGCCTACTACTCCGCCGCCCGGGGCGAGGCCCAGATCGCCGTGGACGTGACCGAGCGCAAGCGGGTCCGCCGGCTCAAGGGCCACCGCCCCGGCATGGTCACCTACCGGGGCGAGCGAACCCTCTGGGTCAAGGGGCCAGCCCTTCCTCCTATTTCGATTTAGCGCGGAATATGGTATAATCTAGGTGCCCGACCGGGGAGGATTCGGAAGGAACTGAAGAGGTCCACTGCCTCCGCGAAGCCGGGAGAAGGCCATCCCGTCGGGTTGGCAAGGAGAGCATCGCTATGGAACAAGTTTCCGGCGCTGGTAACGCCTTTCGGGAAAGATCAACGCGATACACCCGCAACACAGAGATTCCGTCTTTCTTTGGGCAGCCCATGTACAAAGGCCAGTTTTTGGAAATTGACTTAGAAGCTATCACCCCTGACCATCCGGTGCTGTTCTACCGCCACCCTAACGGGGAGATATGGCTAGGGGATGCCATCGCTTGGCTGCGCTCCCTGGAATCCGAATCCGTTGACCTGGTTTTCGCCGATCCCCCCTATAACATCAAAAAAGCCGAATGGGACAGTTTTGAGTCTCAGCAAGCCTACGTCGAATGGTCTCTACAATGGATCGAACAAGCCGCCCGGGTGCTGAAGCCAAACGGAACCCTCTATGTATGCGGCTACTCCGAAATTCTGGCTGACATCAAATTGCCGGCGATGCGCTTCTTCGCAGGATGCCGTTGGCTGGTATGGTATTACAAGAACAAAGCCAACCTGGGCAACGATTGGGGGCGCTCCCACGAAAGCCTCTTGCACTTCCGAAAGAGCCGGGATTTCACCTTTAACCTAGACGACATCAGGATCCCTTATGGACGGCACACTTTAAGGTATCCTGAGCACCCTCAAGCGAGAACAAGCCAGTATGGGCAAGGACAGAAGCGAGTCTGGCATCCCCACTCCAGGGGGGCAAAGCCACGGGATGTCATCGAAGTTCCAGTCCTTAACAACGGTATGCCGGAGAAAACCCCCCATCCTACCCAAAAGCCGGAAGAGCTTCTGAGGAAAATCGTCCTGGCCTCCTCGAATCCCGGCGATCTGGTCGTTGACCCCTTTCTGGGCTCTGGAACCACGGCGGTCGTTGCAGAGCAGCTAGATCGAAAATGGATGGGATGCGACATATCGCCGGAGTACTGCCGGTGGGCTGCGGAGCGAATCGAGCGTGTAGAAGATTGGCCCATTGAGAAGTGGATAGAATATGATCTTGCGAATGCCCGACGAAGGCAATCTATCCGATGATCACCTTAGATGACTTGCAAGCCTCCGTGATGGATAAATCTGCCTTCAACGCACTATCCGATTTCTACTCCCTTGGACTGGCCTTCTTGGAGTTCTTGGAAAGGACGCAACCCACCCATATCGTCTCACCCAAGGACGAACTCTACTTCTTCTACCAGTACGATCAAGCATACCGATACAAGATCACCCGTCCTTTGAACAGCCTTCTCTTCTTCAGATCGAAGTCGGCGCTTCAAGCCGCCTGTGAGCGATTCGCGGCTTTCCTCCTCGACCTCAAGAAGCATCAGGAGGCGATCAGCGAGCAGAGAGGCACTCAAGAGTACCTGGTCTCCAACGAAATAAACCGTGTAGTCTACACCCTTCAGCAGAGCATAGGCTGTATCAGCGATTCCTTTGAGAACCCCAACCGATCCCGGAAGCGCGTCGGTCAGCTCTTTGAGACCTTGGTCAAGCTCATCATCCAAGAAGTAGGTCTCGTCTGCGAATCCCGTACCCTCCGAATCCCCATACCTGGTTACGAGGAAGAAGGTTACCAGATGACGTATGAACTCGATCTGGTGTTCTCGCGGGACAAAGTGGTCATCACCTCGGAAACCAATTTGATCCATCCCTCCGAGGTCGTTGGATCGGTCAAGACCACCAGCAAGGACCGCCTAGACAAAATCTTCCTGGACAAGTTCATGCTCACCCAACTACTGGGCCGGGAAATCCCCGTCATTGCTATCTTCCTCCACGACGTCCAGAGAGCCCGCACCCATCGAGGACAAAGCATCTTTGGCGTTAACTCAACGTTCAAGAGCAACCACTTTCTGGGTTACACGGTAGCCCTCACCCGGCTAGATGGGGTGTACTATGTTGACCGTAGGCCTGTTATGGTAAAGGACCCTCGTCTCAGCCGGGAAATTCAGGACTTCCAACGATTCCTGGTCAAAGACCTTTGGAGCCTTTCGGCAAGATAGCGAGCCTCAGGAGGACCAACGAAGCAAGATGCTGAGAAATCTGATTCGGAAGGTCGTCAAAGACCCCAATCAACGAGAGTTGGAACGGCTACAACCCATCGTTGACGAGATCAACGCCCTGGAGCCCGAATACGAGAAGCTCACCGATGCCCAGCTCCGGGCCAAAACCGACGAGTTCCGACAACGGCTGGCCCAGGGCGAGACGCTGGATGACCTCCTCCCCGAAGCCTTCGCCGCCGTGCGCGAAGCCTCCAAGCGCACCATCGGCCTCCGCCACTACGATGTCCAGCTCCTAGGCGGCATCGTCCTCCACCAAGGCAAGATCGCCGAGATGAAGACGGGCGAGGGCAAGACCCTCGTCGCCACCCTCCCCCTCTACCTGAACGCCCTCACCGGTCGGGGAGTCCACCTGGTCACCGTCAACGACTACCTGGCCCGGCGCGACGGTGGCTGGATGGGGCCCATCTTCCACCTGCTGGGCCTCAGCGTGGGCCTCGTCATCCACGACTTCTCCGGCCTCTACGACCCCGACTACGTGGACCCCGGCGGCCACCTGGAGGACGAGCGGCTCGTCCACTGGCGGCCCTGCAGCCGCCAGGAGGCCTACGCCGCCGACGTCACCTACGGCACCAACAACGAGTTCGGCTTCGACTACCTGCGGGACAACCTGGCCACCGACATCCGCCAGTGCGTCCAGCGGGAGTTCTACTACGCCATCGTGGACGAGGTGGACAACATCCTCATTGACGAAGCCCGGACCCCCCTCATCATCTCCGGGCCGGCCGAGCAGGCCACCGAGGAGTACCATCGCTTCGCCCAACTCGTCCGCCACCTCAAGCGGAACACCGCTCCCGAGGACGCGGAGCCCAACGGCGACTTCGACATTGACGAACGGACCCGCACCATCACCCTGACCGAGCGGGGCATCGCCCGCGTGGAACGGCTCCTGATGGACCAGGGGGTGCTCAAGGAGGGGGAGAGCATCTACGACCCCCAGCACTTTGTCCTGACCCACTACCTGGAGAACGCCCTGAAGGCCCAGTACATCTTCCACCGAGACCGGGACTACGTGGTGATGGATGGACGGGTGATCCTGGTGGATGAGCACACCGGCCGGCTGATGCCCGGCCGCCGCTACTCCGAAGGGCTCCACCAGGCCATCGAGGCCAAAGAAGGGGTGCACGTCCGCCGGGAGAACGTCACCCTGGCCACCATCACCTTCCAGAACTTCTTCCGAATGTACGAGAAGCTGGCCGGGATGACGGGCACCGCCGCCACCGAGGCCGAGGAGTTCCACCAGATCTACGGCCTCGACGTCGTCGTCATCCCCACCAATGTCGAGTACATGGCCAGCCGCCCCGACACCAACCTGGTCCCGGTGAAAGAGCGCCGGGATGGCACCGAGGTGGTCATCTACGAGGACCAGGATCACCCTGGTCAGCCCGTCTTCTTCAAACGGATTGACTACCCCGACCAGATCTACAAGACCGAAGAAGCCAAGTACCGGGCCGTCGTCGAGGAGATCAAGGCGATGCACGAACAGGGCCGGCCCGTCCTGGTGGGCACCACCTCCGTGGAGAACTCGGAGCGGCTGAGCCGGATGTTGAAGAAGGCCGGCATCCCCCACCAAGTGCTCAACGCCAAGCACCACCGGCGGGAAGCGGCCATCGTCGCCCAGGCGGGCCGCCCTGGGGCCGTCACCGTCGCCACCAGCATGGCCGGCCGAGGCACCGACATCCTCCTGGGCGGCAACCCCGAGGGGCTGGCCGCCGAGCGGATGGCGGAACGCTGCTTCACCCGCGACGACCTAATCAAGCTGGCCCGTCAGCTCTTCGCCGGCGACGAGGAAGGCGCACGCAAGCTGGCCCGTCAGAACAGCAAGCTCTCCCCCGACCTGGTGGACTGGCTTCTGGAGACCCGGCAGCGCTATGAAGCGGTGATTGAGGAGATCGAACGTTACGAACTGACCGGCTTCCTGGCCCGGCAACTCCAGGCCCCGCCCTACGCGATGGACTACAACGACGCGCTCACCCTGGTGCGGATGGTGCGCGACGGCGACCTGGAGGCCGCCCGCTCCCTGGCCCGAGAGCGCACCGGCTCCGTCGAGGTCATCGCCCAGGTGGAGCAGTGGCTCAGCGACTACCAACGCTACCAGCACGCCCGACGCAGCCCCCAGGACCAGGCCCGCTTCATCGCCGGCAAGCTCTTCGAGCAGCACTACAACGCCCGTGCCGCCCTCATCCGGGCCGTCCTGGCCGGCGACCAGGAGCGGGCGGAGCAGCTCGTCGCCGAAACGCCGGGCCTCTCCCGGGACCTCATCCAGGAGGTCCGGCAGATCAAGGCCCAGTGCGAGGCCGACCGACGACGGGTCTGGGAGGCCGGTGGCCTCCACGTCATCGGCACCGAGCGGCACGAGGCCCGCCGCATTGACAACCAGCTCCGGGGGCGTGCCGCCCGTCAGGGCGACCCCGGCTCCTCCCGCTTCTACCTCTCCCTGGAAGACGAACTGATGCGCCGCTTCGGCGGTCAGAGCGTCTCCAATCTGATGGAACGGTTCAAGCTCGACGAGGACATTCCCCTCGAGCACCGGCTGGTGGACAAGGTCATCGAATCCTCCCAGCAGCGGGTGGAGGGCTACCACTTCGACATCCGCAAGAACCTGGTCGAGTACGACGACGTCGTCAACCGCCAACGGGAGATCGTCTACCGGGAACGGCGCAGCGTCCTGGAGGGGAGCGGCGGCGACCTGGACGCCAAGATCCGGGAGTTCTTCGCGGCCGAGATCGAGATCCTGCTGGATCGCTATCTGGAGGGGTTCCTCCCTTGGATCCAGGCCCAGATCGCCCAGGCCGTGCAGGAGCACACCAACCTGGAGACCGGGGCGGTCAACGTCGGTCCGGTCATCGCCCGGCTGCGCCCCCTCCTGCCTCCGGAACTCCCGCTGGACCGAGAGGTCCTGGCAGCGATGGACGCCGACGCGCTGATGGACTACCTTAACGGACTGGCCGAGGAAGCGGCCCGAACGGACTACCCTCTCCGTCTGCTGGTCCAGGAGATCGCCCGCTTCATCCCTCTTTGGCCCTCTCCTCCCTACGTGCTCAACCTGCGCACGGCCGCCCAGCGGGCTCAGGTCCAACGAGCCTACACCGAGCAGGTCCACGCCATCTTCGAGGCCCTGACCGGGGCGCACCTGCCGGAGGAGGAACGGGCGGCCCTGTGGCAGCAAACCGAAGAGGCCCTGCACGACACCTTCAGCCGCTTCGCCATCGAACGGGCCTCGGCCCAGGAGCGCCCAAAGCAGCAGGCCCTCCTGGCCCACCAACTCAACGCCATCGTGGGGCAGATGCTCCAGCAGGCCCTCGCCGTGCTGGATCGGGAGCAACTGCAGGAAGCCTTCGTGGCCCACGTACAGCGGGAGTTGGACCGCTGGCGGGAGCAGATCGGCGATGAGGACCTGCGAGCCTACGAGCGCTTGCTGGTCCTCCAGGTGATAGACCGGGAGTGGCAGCAGTACCTGGAGGCCATCGAGGACCTGCGTCAGGGAATTGGACTGGAAGCTTTCGCCCAGCGGGACCCCAAGGTGGAGTTCAAGCGCCGGGCCTTCGAGATGTTCGACGAACTGCGAGAGAGCGTCCGCCGCAACATTGTGGATGCTTTCTTCGCCGGCCTTCCCCGCCACCAGCAGTTCCTCCAGGAACAACGGGAGCGGGCAATGCTGCGTCAGCAGGCCCTCCAGGCCCACTACCGCATCGAGCAGCGGGGCAAAGGGGCGGTCAAGGGGACCACGCTGCGGCGGGACGTGCGCAAAGTGGGGCGAAACGATCCCTGCCCTTGCGGGAGTGGCAAGAAGTATAAGCACTGCCACGGACGATTGGATCGCCCGTCAATGACGACCGACGTTGTGATGGAGCAACCGCCGTCGCCAACAAGCCAAGACGGCTCGCCCTCGCCTGCCCGGAGCACGCGGTCTTCCCGTCGGAAGCGACGGCGACGCCGCCGCCGATGAGGAGAAGCCTTACAGAGCGCCCCATCCAGGCAAGAGGCGACACCTCCTCAGACCGAGCCGGGGACGGGCATGCACTTCGCAAAGAAGGAGGAAGGGAAGCATGGTGTCCGCGAGCGGGAATGACCTGGCGGCCAGGCTCATGGGGGACATGGACCCCCGCCTCCTGGAGTTCCTGAAAACCAAGGTCAACTCCTTCGTCAAATGGGACCTGGTGCGGTTCTTCCATGAGAACCCACACACCACCGACACCGCTGAAAATGTGGCGCGGTACGCAGGGCGAGATCCGGCGACCATCGCCGCCGAACTGGAAGAACTGACGGAGAACGGTGTACTAGAACGACGGCAGGTCGGGAATCTGACAGTCTACTCGCTGGCCACCGATGAGGAGATGCGCAAGCTCATCGAGCAGTTCATCCTGGCCTGCGAAGACCGCCAGTTTCGAGTCAAGGCGATCTACCACATCATCCGGGGAATGCGCTGAATCGCCATCCTGAAAACGGTCCCACAACCGGCGATCCGGCGGTGCACGAGCCACCCACTTCTGAATCTGGGATGAACCCTGAGACGAGCACGGAAGAGGGGAGTCCAGCCGATGGAACGAATGAAGACGGGAATAGCTGGCCTGGATACGATGTTGCGAGGAGGGTTTCTGCCTCAGACGGCCAATCTAGTGGAGGGTGCACCGGGCACGGGAAAGAGCGTGTTGGGCATGCAGTTCATCCACAACGGCATCGTCCACTACGACGAACCCGGAATCATCCTGACCTTTGAGACCTTCCCCCGGCAGTACTACCGAGATGCTCTCAACTTTGGTTGGGACTTCCGGCAGTTGGAGCGGGAGAACCGCCTTCGCATCCTGATGAGCAGTCCTGAGGTCAGCAAGGCCGACCTAGAGCAACTGGGAGGAACGATCGAACGGTTGGTGGAGGAGATGGGCGCCCGCCGCATCCTGGTGGATAGCCTCTCCCACTTCGAGCGCTTGACCGATGACCCCGTCGAACTCCGCAGCTTGATCTACAGCTTCATCAACGGGCTCAAACGCGAAGGGCTCACCGCCGTCCTGACCCGAGAGAGCCCGGCCATTTTGGGCGAAGGACTCTTTGCCGACGAGGATGAGAACATCGCCTTCGTCGTGGACTCTTACATCCTGCTCCGCTACGTAGAGATGGACAGCACTGTACGCAGAGCACTGCTGGTGCTCAAGCTACGGGGTTCGGACCACGCCAAGGAGATCCGACGATTTGAGATCACCTCTTCCGGCATCGAGGTGATGGACACCTTCAAAGGACGCGAGGGCATCATGAGCGGCAGCCCGCGCCGGATGCCCGAGGCCTTCATCGAAGCGTTTATCCGCCACCCATAGGTCCGACTGTGCCGAGCACCGACAAGACCTGAACGACAGGTCCCATCATGGCAATCCTTACCCGCCTGCTCACCGTCTACATCTGGATCGGTGTCGCCCTGCTCCTCCTGCTGCTCTTCGAGATCGCCCGCTTCTACCAGCGGACTTCAGGGCAACGCTCCTTCTACCAAGGATTCCTCATCCCTGCCCTCTGCTTTCTGCTGGCGGCGGGCCGCTACGTCCTGGTTGCCTCTGATTTTACCGGCGATGCTGTGGGGGACCTGCTCTTGTTCGGTGGAGGTGCGACCTTGATCCTCCTGGGCCACTATTTGCTCAAACTGATGACGGGAGGGCGGCCGTGAGTGTGCTTACTGCACCGCTGAGCGCTCTGGGGCTCCTGGCCCTCACCTATATGCTCTACATCTTGGCCAGCCTCAGCCAACGTCTGGGCGCGGTCATCCGTATGCGCCCTTACTATCGAGGCTTTTACCTTTCCATCGCGCTGACCCTCATCGCTTTCGTGGCCCACCTGATGCGGAGCAGCGTCCTGCTGGCCCCGGAAGAAGGACCTCCTCTGCTCAACAACACGATCTTCTACCTTCTGGCTTATTACCTTCCCCTCACCCTCGCCGTGACCATCAGCCTGGTCGTGGCTTGGCGTTACTGGGGATGGCTGTTGCAAGAGCGAGACGGATAGCCAATGGCGGGCTTCTATGCCGATCCCACCCACCCCGCTAACCCATCAGGGGAGACAACGCTCCAAGAACTGCAACAACGGATCGCCGAATTCCAGGCCCTGGATCGGGTGACCAAGACGGTCACCCGCTCTCTAGACCTGGACGAGGTGATGGAGGCAGCCCTGGACGTGGCCCTGGACCTGCTCCGTGTGGAGGCAGGAGCCATCAGCCTGGTGGACGAACAGAAGGAGGCGCTGGTCTTCCGAGCTCAAAAGGGATGGCGACACCAGGACTTCGTCCGTCAGGGGATCTCCGTGCCCCTCCACCACGGCCTCTCCGGCCTGGCCGTGCGCACCGGTCAGATCGTCGTCACCGGCGATGTCTCCAACGATCCCCGGGTTGCCATCCCCGCCTTTCGTGAAGAGGGCATCCAAGCCATGGCCCTGGCCCCGATGCGTGCCCGGGGACGGGTCGTGGGGGTTCTGGGCGTGATGAGCTATGAGCCCCGCACCTTCACCGAGCACGAAACAGCCATCCTCTCCAGCATCGCCGATCGCATCGGCCTGGCCATTGACAACGCCCGTCTGTACGACGAAGCGTTGGACCGAGAGCAGTTCGCCACCGCGCTGGGACGGGTTGCCCTGGCGCTGAACAGTACGCTGGAACTCCCCCGGGTGCTCGACCTCATCTGTCGGGAGAGCATTGGCCTCTTCGACCTGGACGGTGCCTTTGTCTGGCTCGTGGAGGGAGACCGGCTGGTCGGCATCGCCGGGGAAGGACCGGGGCGGGATGCCTTCTTGGGCATGAGCCTCCCCCTCTCCGAACAGAAAGCCCTAGGCGTCCGGGTCATCCAGGAGGCCCGCCCCATCTACTTGAACGCGGTCCAACAAATGCCCGAAGCGGAGAAGCCCGCCAACCGCTACCTCTTCGAGCTCTTCAACGTCCAGTCCATCCTGGGCGTCCCGCTGCTGAAGGGCAAGCGACCGGTAGGAGCCCTGATGCTGGTGGACGCCCGCCATCCGGATCGCTTTGGGGCCCGCGACGTGGAGCGGGCCGCGCTCCTGGGCACTCAGGCAGCGCTGGCCATCGAGAACGCCCGCCTTTACGCCCAGACCCAACGGCGGCTCCAGGAACAGTCCGCCCTGCACGAGGTAGCGGTCGCCACTCGGGGGCTTCTGAACCCCCAGGCAGTCATCGAGCGCGGGCTGGCCGCCCTCATCGCCCTCTTCGAGCTCGATATGGCCGCCCTCTTCTTTAT
>WFUY01000506.1 GCA_015484715.1 Thermoflexales bacterium
CGAGGGCACCGGCGACGCCGACAACGACGGCACCCCCAACTACCTGGATACCGACGCCGACGGTGACACCATCCCCGACGCTACCGAGGGAACCGATGACGCCGACAACGACGGCACCCCCAACTACCTGGACACCGACGCCGACGGTGACGGCATTCCCGACGCCACCGAGGGAACCGGCGACACCGACAACGACGGTATCCCCAACTACCTAGACCCTGACGCCGACGGCGACGGCATCCCTGACAACCAAGACCCTGACCCGACGACCGCAAACTATACCGTCTACTTACCGCTCGTCGTCCGCACACCCTGATGAAGAGTAGGCCAGGTGTCCGATGCTTCGGGAGAGCATCGGACACCCTATACCGACTGGTTCAAACAATCCAGAGCTGCCGGGGGAACTCTATATGCCTTGGGCCCCGATCCTCCCAGCAGCAGAAAGGACAACGGGGACGACGATGGGATACAACCTACGGCGAATCGGAGCACTGATCCAGGATGTACGCACATTAGCTGCACAACGCAATTGGAGAGCGGCATGGCAGTATGCCTGGCGGATGCTGGTCACCGCTCCTTACCGGCGCATCGAGTTTATCGTCTTCGCTCGTTCGCTAGACCAACCGATCCCCGAGGTGCAGCCTCTAGTACCCGTCACCATCCGCCTGGCGACCCTGGAAGACATACCACGGTTCGAGAAGATCGTCCTTCCCTCAGCCGTGCGTCGCTTTGTGAACCGCATAGCCCACAACCGCCTTTGCTTCGTTGCCCTACATCACACCGACATCGTCGCCTATTGCTGGGCAACCCCCGAGGTCAGGCCCGACGTGGACAACATAAGTCTGGACCTGGAACCCCACGACATCTACTTCGACGATGCCTACACGGTGCCTGCCTACCGCCGGCGAAAGTTGCAGACGGCCGTCCACCTCTACCGTATGCGGTACGTGAAGCAAATGGGCTTTCGCCGGGCGGTCTTGATTGTGGACATTCACAATCACGCCTCACTAGCCTTGGTGCAGAAGCTAGGGTATCGGGAGATCGGCAAGGTGACCTTTGTTCGGATCTTGGGCAAACGGTGGTATCTTTGGTCACCCGCCCCGGAGGAAACGACTCTGCTCCCCAAGGCCGACCCCGCCACTGGGAAGAGAACCCCGGTATGAGGGATTGGCAAGGGGTTTCCAGCGACCGTGAAGGGAAGGGATCATCTGGTGCTCAGAGAGCCTATCTTCATCATCGGCACAGGAAGATGTGGGTCTACGGCGCTTCATCGCTTGTGCGCCCGCCATCCTCGGCTAGCTTGGCTATCCCAGTGGTGTGATCTGCATCCCGACAAACCCTACCTGAACCGGCTAGCCCTGCAGGTCTTAAGCACTCCCCTTCTGTCCCGCTACGCTCGGAAGGTCGTATACCCTTCAGAGGGGTATCGTTTCTGGGATCACCTACGGATACCTCTGAGGGAGCGTACCGAACGCTTGCTTTGTTTGCCGGCTGCCCGGCCCTGTCCGAGCCCAAGCTCTCGGGTGAGGAAGGCAGAGCACCGGGCTTGTAGAAGGAACACGGCATACGTGATGGCTGCCGCACTATACGGCGCGGAGGATAGACATGGACACTGTACGAGTTGGAGTCATCGGGGTCGGCACGATGGGCGCGCGGCATTGCCGGGTTTACGCCAACCTGCGTGGGGTCCAGGTGGTCGGCGTCGCCGACCTCAACGCCGAGCGGGGCAAGGCGGTCGCCGCCCAGCACGAGACCCGTTACTTCGAGGATCATCGTCGGTTGCTGGAGGAAGTGGATGCCGTCAGCATCGCCACCACCACCCCCTCCCACTTCCACCTGGCCGTGGAATCGCTGGAGCAGGGTGTCCACACGCTGGTGGAGAAGCCCATCACCCAGACCGTCGCCCAGGCGGAGCATCTGGTTGAGCTGGCCCGCATCCGGGGGGTGGTCCTCCAGGTGGGGCATATCGAACGCTTCAACCCGGCCTTCACCGAACTCAAGCACGTCACCGAGCGGATGCGGCTCATCGCCGTCACAATGCGCCGGCTCAGCCCCTTCGACCTGAGCAACACCGACGTGGACGTGATCCGCGACCTGATGATCCACGACCTGGACCTGGCCCTGGACCTGGTGCCCTCCCCCTTGGAGGGAATCAGCGCTTGGGGACGCACCTCCCACACCGGGGCCATAGACCACGCGGTGGTCAACCTCTCCTTCGAGGACGGCCCCATCATCACCTTGGTCGCCTCCCGGGTGACGGAGCAGAAGGTCCGGGCCGTGGAGGTGATCGCCGAGGGGGCCTACATCGAGGCCGACTTGCTGGGCAAGAGCCTGAGCATCCACCGGCGCACTTTCCCCCAGTACCTGAACAACCACAACGACGCCGTGAAGTACCGCCAGGAGAGCATCATCGAGCGCATCCACGTGCCGATGATGGAACCGTTGATGCTGGAGCTGCGCCACTTCGTGGAGTGTGTGCGAGAGGGGAAGGAGAGCAAGGTGCCGGGGCGTGACGGCCTGCGGGCGCTGCGCATGGCCGACGTCGTGACCGAGCTAATCCAGCGGCCCCGGGTCTTCTCCTTTGCCACCGCCTTTCCCTTGGAAAGGCGCGGCTCGGTGGTGCCAATCCAAGAACCGGTTTGACCCCGTAACAGACCTCTGAGGTCTCGAGAAGAGCCTGCTGGTGGCGGGACGGAGGCGGTTCTGGCCGCATTGCGGCTCCAAAGGCCGCCTGTCGAGGACCTCGGAGGTCTATGGTTTCACCAAGGCCAGTCCAACCGCCTCCCTCAGCGAGCGGACCGGGATCACTTCCAGCCCCTCGGGCGCTTCCTCCACCGGCCGCCGGCTCCATGGGACCAGACAGCGGCGGAAGCCCAGCTTGGCCGCCTCCTTCAGCCGTGCCGCCAACTGGGAGACGGCCCTCAGTTCTCCCGACAGCCCCACCTCGCCGATGAAGGCCAGGTCCGCCGCCACCGGCCGGTCGTGCACGCTGCTGGCCACGGCCACCGCCACCGCCAGGTCCACCGCCGGCTCCTCGACCCGCAGCCCCCCCACCACGTTGACGAAGACATCCTGGTCGGACAGGCGCAACCCCACCCGCCGGCTCAGGACCGCCACCAACAGCAGCAGCCGGTTGAAATCCACCCCGTTGGCCGTCCGGCGGGGATGGCCGAAGCTGGTCGTGCTCACCAGCGCCTGGACCTCCACCAGCAGGGGACGGGTTCCCTCCATCGTCACGGCGATGGCCGACCCCGGCGCGTTCACCATCCGCTCCGCCAGGAAGACCTCCGACGGGTTGGGCACCTCCACCAACCCCTCGCTGCGCATCTCGAAGACCCCCACCTCTGACGTCGCTCCGAAGCGGTTCTTCACGCTGCGCAGCAGCCGATAGGCGTGGAAACGGTCCCCCTCCAGGTAGAGCACCGTGTCCACGATGTGCTCCAGGACCTTGGGGCCGGCGATGGCCCCCTCCTTCGTCACGTGTCCCACCAGGAAGACGGCCACCCCCGTCTGTTTGGCCCACCCCTGCAGCCGGGCCGCCACCTCCCGGACCTGGCTGATGCTGCCCGGCGCCGATTCCAGAGCGTCGGTGTAAGCCGTCTGGATGGAGTCCACCACCAGCAGCCAGGGCTTCACCTCTTCCACGTGGCGCAGGATGGTCTCCAGGTGGGTCTCGGTGACGACGAGCAGGCGAGGCGTCTGGACCCCCAACCGATCCGCGCGCATCTTGATCTGGCGGGCCGACTCCTCGCCGGAGACGTAGAGCACCGGCCCCTTCCGGTCATCGGCCACCATCGCGGCGACCTGGAGCAGGAGGGTGGACTTCCCAATGCCGGGGTCCCCCCCCAGCAGGACCAGGGAGCCGGGCACAACGCCCCCTCCCAGCACCCGGGCGAACTCGGCCATAGGCAGGGGGACCCGCTCCAGGCCGTCGGCGCGGATCTCCGGCAGCGGTGTGGGACGGCTCTGAGGCAGGCCGGCGATCCGGCGATGGCGGGGGGAGGGAGCCGGGGCTTCCACCTCCTCCACCATCGTGTTCCACTCGCCGCAGGAAGGACAGCGCCCGAAGTAACGGGGGCTGCGCCGGCCACACTTCTGACAGACGTAGGTGGTGCGCGATTTGGACATCGGGGCGCTCCTTTGGGCAGAGATCGGTCGCCCCCTTATGATAACCGAACATCGGTTCCAGGGCAAGGGCTGGTGTAACTCGGACTCTTGACTTCTCCGGCCTGAAATGCTATAGTTGTGCTACAGTCTATTCAGCCTCAGCCTACCCTCCCGCAGGTCACCGGTCGAGGGCGCTTTCAGCCCCGATGGGCTATTTGAAGCACGGTCTCGCGTCGGAAACGCGCCTAACCTGCAGGAGGGTGAACCGTTACGTGCTACATACCGTGGATGAAAGGACATGGAGTGGTTGAAGAGTCAACCAGGTTGGAACTGTGGGAGGTGAAGAAACGATGCGACGAGACCTTTATCGGCGAGCTTTCAGACCCATCAAACGGTTTCCGGCCATCCTCGTCTTCCTTCTCCTCCTTTTCGGGCTGGCGGTGCCCACCCTGGCCCAGGAGAAGGTCTACGAGATCGCCAACTACGACGTGGACCTGGTGCTGCGCCCCGATGGTTCCTACCGGGTGACGGAGCGGATCACCTTCGACTTTCAACAGGGGAGCTTCACCTTCGCCACCCGCAACATCCCTTTGAGCAAGATTGACGCCATCGAGGAGATCCAGGTCCGCAGCGATGACGTGACTCTGCAGGAGATCACCCAGGAGGTGCGGAACGGGCAGCAGTGGATCCGCTGGACCTTCCCACCCCGCACCGGCCCTACCACCTTCACCCTCGCCTACACGGTCTACGGAGCCCTCTTCGAGGTCGAAGACCAGAACCGGGTGGATTGGGACGCCGTCGGCACCGGCTGGTCGGTCCCCATCTACGATGTGGACGTGCGGGTCGTCCTGCCGGCCTCCCTGGGCCTGGAGTCGGCGGACATCACCATCGCCCCCGCCCGGGAAGGCCGGCTCACCGAGACGTCCGAGGGCTTCGTGGCCACCTTTCACTACGACCGGCTGCCACCGGGCACGGCCTATCGGGTGATCATCGCCTTCCCCAAGCGGCTGGAAGGGCGGCCCCTGACCCGCACCACCTGGCCGTTCGATTCCCGGACGCTTGGCTTCGCCCTCCTCGCCGGTGCCCTCGGTGCCCTCCCGGGCGTCCTGGTCCCGCTCCAGGGCCGGCGCCCTCGCTCTCCGGTGGCCGTCCTCGACCGGCCGGCCGTTCCTCTCCCCTGGGCGGCGGTGCTGCTGGGCCGTGGTCAGATGGCCTTCCCCGCCGTCCTCTTCGACCTGGCAGCTCGGGGTCACCTGACCCTGCGGCGGGTGAAGAGGAAGGTCTGGATCTTCCGTCCCAAGACCGTGGAGGTGGACTTCCACTCGGTCTCCGATCCGCTCACCGACTTTGAGCGGGCCTTCCTGGAAGAACTGCGGCGGTATGAACATCTCCAGCTCTTTGGACAGAAGGCCGGTCGCTTCCGCATCCGGATGATCAAGGCGGTGCGGAAGCAATTGGTTGCCGAGGGGTACTTGGAGGATCGCCAGACCCTCGCCTACGTCTTCCTCTTCGCCGGCATCGCCGCCGACGTGATCGCCGCGCTGCTCATCTTCCTCGCCTTCGCCTTCGCCCAGAGTTGGATCCTCGTCCCGGCCGGCCTCCTCTTCGGCCTGGGAGCCAGCGGCGTGATGATCTTCGCCCGGCAGCAACACGTCCTGACGGAGCGGGGAGCCCG
>WFUY01000507.1 GCA_015484715.1 Thermoflexales bacterium
GACGGGCAGGGTGTTGATGAAGAGGCCGACCATGGTCTCCACGCCCGGCAGGTCGGGCGGGCGGCCGGAGACGGTGGCGCCGAAGACGACGTCGTCCTCACCGCTGTAGCGGTGCAGGAGCAGCGCCCAGGCCCCCTGCACCAGTGTGCTCAGGGTCAGGCGGTGCTGTCGGGCCAGGGCCTGGAGGGTGGCGGTCGTCGCCGCCGGGAGGTGGCTCTCCAGCACGCCGTAGGCCTCGTCGCGCTCCTCGCCGGCCTCCGCCGCCCGGTCCACGACCAAGGGGGTCGGCGCGGTGAAGCCGGCCAGCGTCTCCCGCCAGAAGGCCTCGGCCTCGGCCAGGTCCTGCCGCTGGAGCCAGGCGATGTAGTCTCGGTAGGGCCGGGGCGGCTTCAGGTAGAGGTCTCGGCCCTGACGGAAGGCTTCGTAGAGGGCAAAGACCTCCCCCAGGATCAGGGGCAGGGACCAGCCGTCCAGCAGGATGTGGTGGTGGCTCCAGACGAAGGTGTGGGCATCCTCGGCCGTCCGCATCAGGGCCAGGCGGACCAGCGGGGGGCGGGAGAGGTCGAACCCCCGGCGTCGCTCCTGTTGCAGGAAGGCGTCCAGGCGGGCTCGCTGCTGGGCGGGGGAGAGCCCCCGCCAGTCCTGTTGCTCCAGGGGCACGGTCACCCGGCGGTGGACCACCTGGAGCGTCTTGTCGAGTTGCCTCCAGACGAAGGAGGTGCGCAGGACGGCGTGGCGGTCTACCACCCGCTGCCAGGCCCGCTGAAAGGCCGGGATGTCCAGATCACCGCGCAGGGTGCAGCTCAGTTGCTCGACGTAGACGCCCGATTCGGGGGCGTACAGGCTGTGAAAGAGCATGCCCTGCTGCATCGGGGAGAGGGGGTAGACGGCCTCGATCGTTCGTTTGCTCATCCGGTCACCTTTGTCACGTTCGTCTCAGATCATCCACTCTTGGAGCCTGCACTGCCGACGGGAGCGGTCGGGTTGGCCGGCGTCGCCGTCGCGGGGGCCTCGAAGGTCAACCCCGTTCCGCCGAGCCACTTCTCGAAGGCCTGCTCGAACTTGGCCTCTTGCTCCGGGGTCAGGTATTCCTTCGCATAGCCAGACTTCCCCTTGCGGAGGAAGGCACCCACCCGGGTTCCGTGGAGCTGCCACAGCACCTCGATGGCCGGGTCGAACTTGAGCTCGTACTGCTTCATAAAGGCGAAGCTGGTCCGCTCCAGGATGACGGGCCACTTCTCCGTCGGGATGTCGAAGCCGCAGAAGTCGGCGATCTCCCGCATCCCGCCTTCCGGGTCTCGGAGCATGTCCTCGTACCGCAGGTAGAGGATGTTGAGGCGGCGGGGATTGGCCCGCCATTGGGCGACGTGTTTGAACCAGGAGCCGTACTGGACCTTGCCCCGCATAAAGCGCTTGAAGAACTCGGGGAAGGTGCCCTTGTACCCCAGGTGGCTCTTGTAGAAGTGGTAGTAGGAGACCAGCACGTCCTTGCCGTTGCGGATCATGTAGATGTAGCGGCAGGACGCCTTGGGGATGGAAAAGATGCCGTTGTAGTGCAGGTGGGTCTTGAAGGCACGGGGAGAGGGCAGCGATTCGATGTTCCGTCGGTGCAGGGTGGACTGCTCGAACCAGGGCACGACCTCGGAGATGTGGGTGAAGTTCATCTCCCCGTCGGTGGTCATCTGGTAGAGGATCATCTGCAACCAGGTGGTGCCGGAGCGGGGGTAGGTCACGATGAAGATGTCGTCCGGGCGGGGGACGTAGTCCAGGTACTTCAGCCGGAGCCAGTCGAGGGCGATGCTGGAGTTGGCCAGGATGCCGGCGCCGAAGCGCAGGACTCCGCTTCCCCCCTTCGCCACGGGGGAGAGAAGCTTCTTGGGCAAGGGTCTGGGGTCGCGCCGCTGTTTGGAACCGGTCATAGAGGGTCTCCTTTCTACTCGCTGATTTCGGCCAGAAGGGCTTCGATCTCTTCCTGACTGAGCTCCACGTCGGGGAAGTCCGAGGGGGTGTAGCCAACCGCCTCGGGCGACCGACAGTGGGCGATGATCTCCCGCAGGGCCTCCAGGAAGGCCGCGCCCATCTGCTCCACCGTCTCCCGCCGGTGCAGGTTCGCGCTGTAGTGCCAC
>WFUY01000508.1 GCA_015484715.1 Thermoflexales bacterium
AAATCAATTGTGTAATTGGCTCTCTACGCCACCTTCGTTGCGGCCTCGCCCTTATTATACCAGACTGGCCGCAAGATGTCAAGGTGCAAGCGCTCGATTGGAAGCAGGCTCCCATTTGGGGTTACCCCCCCGGCGAGTGGGCAGACGGGCATCGGGCCTGACGTCGGCTTCTTCCAATTCCTCTAAGTCCTTCAGCGACTCCTCGGCCTCTGCGAAGAGTCGCTCCCAGAGAGCATCTTCATCCTCAGGCGAGAGTGCCAGGTACTCCCTGTAGGTCAGTCCACCTAGAAAGGGCTCATCCAGTGCGAGAGGAGCTCCATCTCGCTTGTGGGTCAGCACCTGTCTGAAGTGTTTAATCGCCTCTTCTTCTACCTTTGCAAAGCGCTGGGCTTCTTGGAGCTGAGGCACCAGGTTAACAAGCTGAGCCAGTTCCTCGGGAGTACAGGCTTTGAGGAGTGCTGCGATCCGTTGCACGCGCTTGGAGATCCTCTCCTTTTTCACAACCATTCCCTCTTATCTCCTCCACAAGGGTGCAATCTGGTAAACCAAGTATAACACAGGTCGAGGCCAGAGGCAAATTGAAAATTGAAAGCCCTTGACGGCTGCTTCTTTCAATGGCATAATCTCCTCGCTCTTGGCAGGCTTATGGGGTAGCTCTATTCCTCTCTATTCCTCATAGAAAGGATAATCGTGCGATGAAGGTCCTGGTGACAGGCGCGGCAGGCTTCATCGGATCCCACGTGGTGCGGTCGCTGAATCGGCGCGGCATCCGCCCCCGTATCCTGGTCCGGCCTACCAGCAATCGGACCAACCTGTCCGACCTGGATGCGGAGGTCATCGAGGGAGACCTGCTCGACCCTCCCTCCGTCCTCCGAGCGTTGGATGGATGCGAGCAACTCTACCATATCGCCGGCTTCGTCTCCCCCCGGCCCAGCCAACGGACGCTGCTCTTCCAGAACAACGTCCAGGCGACCATCAACGTGATGGATGCAGCTCGGCAGGTCGGCATCGCTCGCATCCTCTACCTGGGGAGCACCACCGCCATCGGAGCCTCCGACGGCCCCCATCCTATTGACGAGAACGCCCCCTACAACCTGGGGGGGACAGGGGTTGCCTACTTCGAGGCCAAGCGGGCGGCGGAGCTGGCGGTGCGCGAGCGCGTTGAGGATGGCCTCCCCGTCATCAGCGTCTACCCCGGCTTCTGCCTGGGGCCGGGCGACATCTACCTCTCGTCTTCCAAGATCATCGTCTCCTTTGCCAAGGGCCAGCTCTTCTTCACCACCCGGGGCGGGATCGCCTTTGTGGACGTGCGGGATGCGGCCGAGGCGGCGGTGCTGGGGATGGAGCGGGGGCGGATCGGTGAGCGCTACTTCGCCGGCGGCCACAACCTCACCTACCGGGAGTTCTTTCAGCGTCTGGCCTCGGTCCTAGGACGGCGTCCGCCCCGCCTGACGTTGCCCAATCCCGTCCTGCGCTTCCTCTGTGTGGTTGGTGAGCCCCTCACCGACGGGGCGGTCTTCAGCCGGCTCTTCTACCACATCTTCGCCCGCTACCACTGGTACGACAGCAGCAAGGCACAGCGCGAGTTGGGCTGGACGATGCGTCCCCTGGAGGAGACGCTCCGGGACGCCGTGGCCTGGCTCCGACAGGTCGGCTACCTTTGAGCGATCCCGTGCACCCCCCCAAGGTTCGTTTTCTCGCCCTCGCCTTCGGATTGCTGGCCGTGGCCGTGGCGGCAGCGGCCTTGGTCAACGCCCACCGCCGGGCGACCCGGGGGATCCCCCCTGGTCTGCCGGAGCCGGTGGCGGCCAGCGGGGACCTGCCTCTCCTGGGCGTCAACGTGGCCCTGGAGCAGTACCCCGACGACGAAGCCCTTGACCAAGCCCTCCGGCTCATCGCCGATGGCGGCTTCGCCTGGGTCCGCCAGACCTTCCCCTGGGCGGCCATCGAGCCTGCGCCGGGCGAGGAGGTCTGGGAGCCCTGGGATCGGATCGTGGAGGCAGTGGCCCGGCACGACCTCCGCCTCATCGCCGTCCTGGACACCGCGCCGGTCTGGGCGACCCAGGTGCCCGGCCTCCCGCCGGAGGTCGTCGCCCCGCCCACCGATCCTGCCACCTTTGCCGCCTTCGCCCGCCGTTTCGCCGCCCGCTACGGCGACCGAGTGGCCGCCTACCAGGTCTGGGACGAGCCCAACCTCGCCAGCCACTGGGGGGGACGGGACGTGGACCCGGCGGAGTACGCGGCGCTGCTGCGAGCCGCTGCTGAGGCGATCCGCCAGGCGGACCCGGAGGCGCTGATCCTGCTGGCCGGCCTGGCCCCTACGGTGGAGCAGGGGCCGCGCAACCTCTCCGACGTCCGCTACCTGGAACGCCTCTACGCCCTGGGGGCAGCCGACGCCTTCGACGTGGTGGTCGGCAAGCCCTATGGCTTCTCCACCGGCCCCGACGACCGACGGGTGGACGAGGGGGTGCTCAACTTCTCCCGCCTCATCCTCCTGCGCGAAGTAATGGAGGCCCACGGCGACGGGGGCAAGGCGGTCTGGGCCAGCCACTTCGGATGGAATGCCTTGCCGCCGGACTGGAGGGGGGCACCTTCCATCTGGGGGCAGGTGGACGAGGCAACCCAGGCCCGCTATACCGTCGGCGCCGTCGAGCGGGCCTGGCTGGAATGGCCCTGGCTGGGGGTGATGGTGCTGGAGCACTTCCAGCCCCCCTATCCGCCGGACGACCCCCACTGGGGCTTCGCCCTGGTCTGGCAGGACGGGCAGCCCCGCCCCGTCTACCGGGCGCTCCGTCGGATGAGCGAGGGGGATTCGCCCCTCGCGGCGGAGGCCAACCGGCCCGGCTTCCACCACGCCGCTCGGGGCATCGCCTCCTACGAGGGCCAATGGCGCTTCTCCGAGTTGGGGGCCGACGTGACGCGGGAGCGGGGGGAGCGGGTGACGATCCCCTTCTGGGGGACCGACTTCGGCCTGCGGGTCCGGCGGGGCGACTACCGGGCCTACTACTACGTGACGGTGGACGGCCGGCCGGCCAACCGGCTCCCCACCGACGAGCGGGGCGCTTACCTGGTCCTCACCTCGGCCGATCAGCAGTACCGGGTGGAGACGGTGACGGTGGCCGCCGACCTATCTCCGGGCCCCCACGTGGCCGTCGTCGAAGCGGAGCGGGGGTGGGGGCAGTGGTCGTTGGTGGGCTGGTCGGTGGGCTGGCATCCGGGCGAGCGCCGCTACCGGTGGGCACTGCGGGGGCTGGGGCTGCTGGCCCTCCTGTTGGTCGGTGGGCTGGTCTGGGAA
>WFUY01000509.1 GCA_015484715.1 Thermoflexales bacterium
ATGGTAGGCCGGGAGGTGATGCTGGAAGTGGAGAAGCAGCCCGCTCAGCCGGCCGGCCCCGTCCTGGAGGTGGAAGGGCTGCGGGTGCTGGACGACCTGGGGAACGTGGCCGTGGACGGCGTCAGCTTCACCATCGAGGCCGGCGAGGTGCTGGGCATCGCCGGCGTCCAGGGCAACGGCCAGACCGAGTTGGTGGAAGCGCTGACCGGCCTGCGCCCCATCGAGAGCGGCCGGGTGCGCATCCTGGGCGAGGAGACGACCCACGCCACTCCCCGCCGAATCCTGGAGAAGGGGGTCGCCCACGTCCCCGAGGACCGGCAGCGGGATGGACTGGTGCTGCCCTTCCCGGTGATGGACAACCTGGTGCTCAACACCTACTACCTCCCCCCCTTCGCCCAGGGCGTTGTCATCCAGCGGCCGGCCATCGAACGGGCCGCCGAGGAGCGGGTGCGTCAGTTCGACGTGCGCACCCCCAGCATCTACACCCCTGTCGCCAGCCTCTCGGGCGGCAACCAGCAGAAGGTGATCGTGGCGCGGGAGTTCTCCCGCCCCATCCGGCTGCTCATCGCCGCCCAGCCCACCCGGGGGCTGGACGTAGGCTCCATCGAGTACATCCACCGGCGACTGCTGGAGAAACGCGACCAGGGCTGCGCGGTGCTCCTCGTCTCCACGGAGCTGGACGAGATCATGGCCCTCTCCGACCGCATCGCCGTGATGTACGAAGGACACATCATGGACATCCTGCCGGCCGAACAGGCAACCCGAGAGCAGTTGGGGCTCCTGATGGCAGGGATCGCCTCCGCGTCCGAAGGCGATGTCGGACCACGAGGGAGCGACGATGGGGCCGAGAGGGGCCAGGATGGATGACGCCCTGGTCCTGAGGCCGGACGAAAAGCCCTTTTGGGAAGCGAGCCCAAGCTGAGGAGCAAAGAAGATTATGGCCCAGGCAGAGATCGCCGTTGAGAGGGAACCGGTCGAAGCGCCCGTGCCCCGGCGTCCTCGACGCTGGTCGGCCTGGCTCCGGTCCCTCCTCATCCCCGTGCTGGCCATCGTCACCGCCCTCGTCATCAGCAGCATCTTCATCCTCATCTCCGACACCGAAGTGCTGGGGGCCTGGGGGCGCTTCTTCCAGGCTCCGGGTCAGGCCCTGCGCTTGAGCGCTGCTCGGCTCCTGGACGCCTATGGGGCGCTGCTGGAGGGCTCCATCGGCAATCCGAAGGAGTTGATCGGTGGGCTGGCCGACTGGCTGGCCGGACGTGGCAACGCTCGGCTGCTCCAGGCCCTCTACCCCCTGAGCGAGAGCCTGGTCGCCACCACCCCCTACATCTTCGCCGGGCTGGCCGTCGCCCTGGGCTTCCAGTGTGGCCTCTTCAACATCGGGGCGGAAGGGCAGCTCTTCATCGGAGCCATCGTTTCCACCTGGGTGGGTTACACCATCACCGGCCTGCCCTGGCTCCTCCACCTGCCTTTGGCCCTGCTGGCCGGCGCCCTGGGCGGGGCGGTCTGGGGAGCCATCCCCGGCTACCTGAAGGCCAAGACGGGAGCCCACGAGGTCATCAACACCATTATGATGAACTACATCGCCTTCCGGCTCAGCGACTGGCTGCTGACCGGGCCGATGCAGCGCTCCGGCTTCAACCCCGTCAGCCCCCCGATCCTGCCCAGCGCCTACCTACCCCGCTTCCTCCCCGACCCATTGCGCTTTCACGCCGGCTTCTTCGTCGCCCTGGGGGTGGCCTGGCTGGTCTACTGGTTCCTGTGGAAGACGACGCTGGGCTTCGAGATTCGGACCGTGGGGGCCAACCCCAACGCGGCCCGCTACGCCGGGATGAGCGTGACCCGCAACTTCGTCCTGGCGATGGCCCTGAGCGGGGCGCTGGCCGGATTGGCCGGCACCAACGAGGTGCTGGGGGTGAACCACTTTATGGCCCAGGCCTTCTCCTCCGGCTACGGCTTCGACAGCATCGCCCTGGCCCTGCTGGGCAAGAGCCACCCTCTGGGCGTGGTCCTGGCCTCCCTGCTGTGGGGTTTCCTGCGGGCCGGAGCCATCCGTATGCAGTCCAGCGCCCGCATCCCCATTGACATCATCCAGATCGTTCAGGCGATGGTCATCGTCTTCGTCGCCGCGCCGGCCATCATCCGCTGGCTCTACCGGCTGCGGGAAGAGCGGGAAGAGGTCGGACCGGTTTTCACCCGGGGATGGGGAGCATAAATGGCCCACCTCGACGATCTTGGAAGGAACGCAAGGAACGAGAATGCCCACGAAGCGTCGTGACCGGGCGATGGGGGTGGTCTTCGCCCTCATCGGCATTGCGATCATCTACCTTTTCGGACCGGATGCGGCCCCCGACCAGCGCTCGACCTTCGTGCTCAACATCGTGACCAAGACGCCGCCCATCCCGGTGCCCGACTTGGTACTGCCGACCCGGACAACCATCTACGTGCTGGGGCTGCTGTGCGCCTTCGTCGGCGGCTGGCAGCTCGTGCGCGGCTTCAGAGCGGTCAACGCCGTGCTGGGCACGCTGCTCCTGGTCTTCGTCTTCGCCTTTCTCACCTGGGCGGCCCGGGGTAAATCCTTCAGCCTGACGGGGATGTTGGTCAGCACCCTCTTGCGGGCCACCCCCATCACCCTGGGCGCCCTGAGCGGTGTCTGGTGCGAGCGCTCGGCGGTCATCAACATCGCCATCGAGGGGATGATGCTCAGCGCCGCCTTCACCAGCGTCATCGTCTCCAGCGCGGCCCAGAACATCTGGGGGCTGGGGACGACGACCGGATTGCTCCTAGGGCTCATCGTGGCCCTCCTCACCGGCGGCCTGCTGGCCGCCGTCCTGGCCGTCCTGGCCATCCGTTTCAAAGTAGACCAGATCGTCGCGGGCACGGCCATCAACATCTTCGCCGTGGGGCTGACCAGCTTTCTGAGCGCGAGCTGGCTGGCGACCAACGAGCGCCTCAACGCCTCGGTCAACTTCCGCCCCGTCCCCATCCCCCTGCTGGCGAAGATCCCCGTGCTGGGGCCGGTCTTCTTCAACACCAACCTGGTCGTCTACCTGACGCTCCTGCTGGTCATCATCACCCACGTCGTGCTCTTCTACACCCGCTGGGGGCTGCGCACGCGGGCGGTGGGGGAGCATCCCAAGGCGGCCGACACGCTGGGCATCAATGTCTTCCGCACCCGCTACGTCAACGTCATCATCGGCGGCTGCATCGCCGGCCTGGGCGGGGCCTACTTCACCCTGGGGTCCGTGGGCCGCTTCGACGAGGTGATGACGGCCGGCAAGGGCTTCATCGGCCTGGCCGCGATGATCTTCGGCAAGTGGAACCCCTTCGGGGGCTTCGCCGCCTCCCTCATCTTCGGCCTGGCCGACTCCCTGCAGACGAAGCTGGCCATCCTCAAGGTCCCCATCCCCTCGGAGTTCCTGTTGATGGCTCCCTACCTGGCGACGATGATCACGCTGGCCGGCATCGTTGGCCGCGCCATCCCGCCCGCCGCCGACGGTCAACCCTACGAGAAAGCCTGACCCAGACCATCCAAGCGTTCCTGCGAGTCCGCCTATGCGCAAACTGACGACCTTCACCGTCCCGGTCCTGGCCGTCCTCACGGCATTGCTCATCGCCGGCCTCATCGTCATCGTCACCGACCCCGAGGTGATCGAGGCGACGGGGCAAGAGCCGGCCGGCCAAGTGCTCAAGCTGGCCGGCCAGAAAGCCTGGCAAGCCTACGTCACCCTCTTCGAGGGGGCCTTTGGCAGCCCGGCCCGTATCACC
>WFUY01000510.1 GCA_015484715.1 Thermoflexales bacterium
GATGAGATGATCGTATAGCCGACGCCGGAGTTCTGGCTTCAAGAAATGCCGCTCTACGACGCTGTCGAGCCGGCGGGGAAGCAGGTCGTTGGGAGAGAGGCCCGTGTCGTGGACCCAGAAGCCCTGTCGGGTGATGGCGAAGATCAGCGTCCGGGCCGGGGGGAAGCGGTGGCGGTAGACCTGGCGATGGGACGAGGCCGGCCGGCGATCCTGGGCTTCCACCAGACCGGTGGTAAAGTACTCCAGCAGCAGGGCATCGGGGGGGAGGGCTGCCTGGACCTGGGCCAGCGTTGTCGGCACCGCCACCATCCGGCGGGCGAGGGCCGGCGAGTGAGACACCAGGACGTCGAGGAAAGCCCGTGACCGGGCCCGTTCCCCGTAATCGAAAGCCTGATCACCTCGCTCCATCTCTAGGCAGAGCAACACGGTGTTAGCGTAAACATCTACCGTTGTCGCCAGAAACCCGGCGCGGGCTTCCTCCGATGAAGCACCAGCCCGCAGCGCTTCAATCAGGCCGATGGCCCGGTCATAGTGCTCCAAGGCCCGTACCGGCTCCCCCATTTCTCGGTGCAGGGAGCCTAGATTGGCCAGGACTTCAATCTCTTCGTAGCGATCATCGAACTCTCGGATGATTGCCAGGGCCTGCCGGTAGGCGTCCAGGGCCTGGGGCCAAGTATCCGGCCCACGCCTCTGGTAGACCTCGCCCAGGTTGCCGTAAGAGAGTCCTTCGCCCAGGCGGTCGCCTAGAGAGCGGCAGAGGGCCAGGTCCCGTTGATAGCAGGCGATGGCCTCATCCCATTGGCGCAGGCTCCGGTGGATGAGCCCCAGGGTGTTCCACACGGAACCGATCAGCCAGACCACGCTCGGTGAAGGCGCTTCAATGGCCTCCAGCAGGTCCAGAGCCCGCCGACAGTAGGTGATCCCTTGGTCCAGGGCAGCCGCGTTGAAGTCGCCCTGAGTGAACCCGCGTCGGCAGCAAATCGCCATCTGTTTCCACGCCTTAGCTTGGTCAACAGGTCGGTTGAGCTCGATGAAGAGGGAAACGGCAGCTTCATAGGTGTGGAGGGCTTCCTGCCAACGGCCTTGGTACTGGTACGACCGCCCCAGAGCCAGGAGCACCCGACCGTGCAACGCAGGCTCCAGGTCTGTCTCCAATAGACGGCTGAAGATCGCCTCGGCCTCGGCCCAGTCGCAGTCCCGTTCGTTGATCAGGATGCCTCGGAGGTAGGTGCACCAAGGGGCATAGGCCGGTTGATGACGGGCCAAAGCTTCGAGTTGGCCTAAAGCGGCCTCACACCGATCCAAGTGGCGGGTGTTAAGAGCGGTGAAGAAGGCGTTGATCAGGCCTCGTCCTGGTTCCTCTGCTGGGGTTGGCATCGGCGTGTCCTCTCCTATGGATAGCTCAGGACGCGCCCCGGCCGGGGAAAGGGGTGAGGAACGGTCGTCATCCCCGTAGGAGTGGAAAGATGATCTCTAAGCATCGTCCCAACGGTTACACGCGGTTGATCACCCTGTTGCTCGGCCTCCTCTTGATGACCGGGGCTACCCTCTATTCTACCGCCAAAAGCGCGGTCAGGCCAGTGGCCGGGCAGGTGCCGGCCCCGGAACCGACAGGTGATGCCCCTCCTTTGAAGCAGCAAGCATCTGCCCTCGCTCCCTTCCTCGACGTTGTGCCCAGCCAGGATGGGACGGCGCTTTTCATCAAGGCGGGAGGCGTGGGGAAGCTGGATGGGGATGTTTTCCTTAACGTGGGCATCGGTCCCGGCCACGACAAGGATTCGTACACGATGGTCTACTCGGATACCGACCAGCTCTACACCACGACGGCGCCGGGCTTCACGCCGGGAACCGGGGCCTCGGGACCGCTGAGCATCACCACGACGACGGGCCTGGATACGGGGACGGTGGACTTCTACCGGGCTTACGTGCCTGCCTCGACCCTCCAGACGATCCGTTCCGTGGATGGCAACCTGCAACTGACCCTGGTCGGCACGGATACCCTTCCTGCCGATACCTACGTGGTCATCGTGCCCGGTTTCGCGCCTCCCGGTCCGCCTCCTCTCGGCCACCGCCTTGTGGGCAGCCCCTACAGTGTGCGGGCGGCCGGTGCCCTCCTCGTGACCAACAGGCCGATGGACTTGCGGTTTTACTACGACGAGACAACGTTGGCCGGCGCCGACCCGCATACCTTGGCCATCTTCGCCTGGGATGCCTTCCACCGACGCTGGGAGAGGTTGGGAGGGCGGCTCTTCTCCGCGCAGCGCTATCTCACAGTCGCCACGTCGCGCTTCACCACCTACGCTCTGATGAGCACCCCGGTGTGGCGGGACGACTTCGACGATTTCAGCGGTCTTGACCCGGCGGGGAGCGCCAACGTGACCCTCGGCGGATCTCCAGACGAGCAGGGGGTGGTCCTGGCGAACACGCCGGGGGAGGGAACCATCCTCTCGCAGCCCATCACCCCCTCGATGGCGATAGCCGCCTGGGGGAGCTTGACTTTCACCGCCGTGGTGAGCCCTCCCACCGCGACGCTGACGGTGGACCTCTTGGACCTGAACGGCACGGTGCTGTTGACCCACGTTGTCAGCAGGACCCGCCTTAGCCATCTCGATCCTCACCAATACCCTGTCCTCCGGCTACGGGCTACGTTCTCCTCAACGGTGGCCGGCGCGACACCGCGCCTCGACCTCTGGGAACTGAGCTGGCAGGTGGCAGCGTACCAGGTCTACCTGCCGGTGGTGCTCCGGTGAGCGCAAGAAGGGAGACCGCCGATGTCCGATAGACCTCTCTCATCCGGCAGTAGACCGGCCACCCCGCCGGCCATCACCTCTGAAGGCAATCGCCGGAGGAACGTTGGCCTCTGGCTCACCCTCTCGATCCTTCTTCTGCCCTTGTTGTCTCCCCATCGGCGCCTTGCGGCCCAGACCGACCCGCCTGCCTTCACGTCGGCCTGGGTGTCCACAGAGGCGGCCGTGACCAGGAGCATAGCCTGGGGGGACTACGACAACGACGGAGACCTGGACCTGGTCGTGGGCAACAACGGCCCCAACCACCTGTACCGCAACGATCATGGCGTGCTGACCACGGTGGCCGTTTGGACCTCCGAGGAGGCCGACACCACCCGCAGCGTTGCCTGGGGGGATTACGACGGCGACGGGGACCTGGACCTGGCGGTGGGCAACGAGGGTCAGCCCAACCGGCTCTACCGCAACGACGGCGGCGTCCTGACCACCAGTGCCGTCTGGTCCTCCGAGGAGGCCGACACCACCCGCAGCGTTGCCTGGGGGGACTACGACGGCGACGGGGACCTGGACCTGGCCGTCGGGAACGGGGGACAGCCGATCCAGCTCTATCGCAACGATGGGGGAACCTTGACGACCGGCGCGGTCTGGTCCTCGGCAGACGTGGACCCCGTGTCCGTCGTGCTCTGGGGCGACTACGACAACGATGGAGACCTGGACCTGGCCGTAGGGCGCAACGGCGTGAACGAACTCCACCGCAACGATGGCGGTGTGCTAACGGCCAGCGCCGTCTGGTCCTCGGATGAGTCGGACCCCACGACCGACGCCGGCTGGGGGGACTACGACGGCGACGGGGACCTGGACCTGGTCGCCGGCAACGGCCTGGCCCCCCATCGGCTCTACCGCAACGACGGCGGGATGCTGACGACCGGGGCCGTCTGGTCTTCTGTCGAGCAGGATCTGGTCTGGAGCGTGGCCTGGGGGGACTACGATGCTGATGGTGATCTGGACCTGCTGACGGGAGGCGGTTCCCACGGGGGGGTGCCCAACCGAATCTATCGCAACGACGGTGGTGTGTTGACGGCCGAGGCCATCTGGACCTCAGCCGAGGTGGACTACACGATGGGGGTGGCCTGGGGGGACTACGATAACGATGGAGACTTGGACATCGCGGTGGGAAACCTCAATCAGCCCAACCGGCTCTACCGCAACGACGGCGTGGTGTTGGCCGGC
>WFUY01000511.1 GCA_015484715.1 Thermoflexales bacterium
ATGCTGATCCCCGCCATCGCCGAATCCCTGGGCCTCCCCCTCCACGGCGGTGAGGACCCCAAAGCGCAGCTCCTCGGCCACCTGCGCGAGCGGGAGCTGCTCCTGGTTATGGACAACTTCGAGCACCTGCTGACCCCCTCTCCCCCATCGTCTCCGTCGGAGGCCGGGGCCGGAAGAGGAGAGGAAGCTACCACGCTGCTGGTGGAGGTCCTGGAGAACGCCCCCGACGTGAAGCTCCTGGTCACCTCCCGGGAGCGGCTGAACCTGCGTTGGGAGTGGGTCTTCCCGGTCGAGGGGTTGGAGTATCCCAATGGAAAGGCCCGGGCTTCGGCGGGTGAACCTTCCTCCTCCCCTTCGTCATCCGAGGAGACGGGGTATGTGACGCGCTCGATGCCCTATGCGGCCGTGCAGTTGTTCCTGCAGACCGCCCGCCGGGTGGACGCCCACTTCTCGCTGGCAGCAGAGGCCCCCGCCGTAGTGCGCATCTGCCAGTTGGTGGAGGGGATGCCCCTGGGCATCGAACTGGCCGCGGCCTGGGTGCGGGCCTTCTCCTGCCGGGAGATCGCCGCCCAGATCCAGCGCAACCTGGACTTCCTGGCTACCTCACTGCGGGATGTGCCGGAGCGGCACCGGAGCCTGCAGGCGGCCTTTGAGTCCTCCTGGCTCCTCCTCTCGGAGGCAGAGAGACGGGTGTTCCGCAGACTGTCCGTCTTTCGGGGTGGATTCCTGGCCGAGGCCGCCGGCCAGGTGGCCGGCGCTTCCCGCTTCCTCCTTGCCGCCCTGGTGGACAAATCCCTGCTGCGCCGGACCCCCGAGGGACGGCACGGGATGCACGAGCTGCTGCGGGAGTACGCGGAGGCCAAGCTCCGGGAATCCCCCGAAGAGGCGGAGAGGACGTGGGCTCGGCATTGCCGTTACTACGCCTCATTCCTCCATCAGAAAGTGGCAGACTTGAAGGGGGAGAGGCAGAAAGAAGCGCTGGACGAGATCCGCGCGGAGATGGGCAACCTGCGGGCGGCTTGGCGCTGGGCGGTGACCCACGGGAGGTGGCAGGAGATCGGCCAGGCGCTGGAGGGCCTCTACCACTTCTACGAGATGCAGGGCTGGTTCCGCGAGGGGGAGGAAGCCTTTCGGCAAGCGGTAGAGGGGTTGGCAGAGCAGGGATTTTGGAGCCCCGGTCAGAGCGAACGGGGAGAGGCAGCCCCGCCCGTCTACGACCCCCAGGCCGCCGTCGTGGTGGGAAAGCTCCTAGCCCGGTGGGGATGGTTCTCCTGGCGCCTCGGCCTCTACGGGCAGGGTCGAGAGCTCGTGCAACGGGGCCTCGCCGTCTGCCGAAATCGGGGCGAACGAGGCGAGGTGGCCTTCTGCCTGGGCTCCCTGGGCTTCATCGCCCACAACGTGGGGGAGTACGAGGAAGCGGGGCGGCTCTACCGGGAGAGTCTGGCCCTCTACCGGGAGATCGGAGACCGGTGGGCGATCCTGCGGGCTCTCAGCCGCTTGGGGCTGCTGTCTTACACGACAGGAGCTTACCGGAAGGCGCAGCAGTTGTTCCAAGAGGCACTCGCCATCGCCGAGGAGATCGGTGAACGGCGGGGCATGGCCTTCTCCCTGGCCTACCTGGGGCTGGTGGCCTGTGAACTGGGGGAGTGCGCGGTGGCCCAACAGCGGTGCCAAGAGGGGCTTGCCCTCCTCCAGGAGATGGGCGACCAATACGGCATCGCCCTTTGCCTGGCCTACCTGGGCATCGTCCTTTGCCACCTGGGGGAACTCGAGCAGGCCGGGCAGCACCTCCACGAGAGCCTGGCGCTCTTCCGGGAGATCGGCGACCGCCACGCGATCGCCTACGTCCTGAACCGTCTGGGCGACGTCTACCGGGGGATGGGCCGGTACCCGATGGCCGACCGCTTCTACCGAGAGAGTCTCGCCACCTACGGGGAGGTCGGAAGCCACAGCGGGATGGCCGAGGCTCTCGCCCGCTTGGGCCGCTTGGCCTTCCTGCGAGGGGAGTACGAGGAGGCGGAGGAGTTTCTGCGGGAGAGCCTCCGGCTGGTGCAGCGGGGGCCCGGCGACGTCCCATCTGATAGGCCACGGACGACACAGACGCGACGGATGAACGCGGATTGCCCGGAAGAGGTCCGAAAGCATCCGCCC
>WFUY01000512.1 GCA_015484715.1 Thermoflexales bacterium
ATCCACGACGATGGTCATTCGAGAGATGCCGGGCTGTTCGGTGTGGCCGACGGTGAGGCTCTCGATGTTGAAGGCTCGCCGCCGGAAGAGGCTGGCGACCCGGTTCAACACGCCGGGCTTGTCTTCGACGAGGGCGATCAGTGTGCGTTCCATCGTGCTTTCCTCCACCAGTCCATGCAGTCCATGTGATCCTTCTGGCTGTTCTTCCGGGAACCCCTTCTGTTCCCACGCCGGAGCGCGGGGGTGCGGGAAGGGGGGTGTCTCTTACGAACTCTGGGCCACGGGCCGCCGAAGCATCTCGTGAAGGGCGGCACCGGCCGGCACCATCGGGTAGACGGTTCCCTCCTCGCCCTCCTCGGCCACCTGGAACTCCAGGAGGACCGGTCCCTCGTGGCGGCGGGCCTCGGCGATGATCTGCTGAGCCTCGTCGCGGCAGGTCGCCCGCCAGGCGCGGATGCCGTAGGCCTCGGCCAGCCGGACGAAGTCGGGGTTGAGCAGGTGGGTGGACTCGTAGCGCCGGTCGAAGAAGAGCTCCTGCCACTGGCGGACCATCCCCAGGTAGCTGTTGTTGATGAGGGCGATGCGGATGGGGAGCTTCTCCTGGAAGACGGTCGCCAGCTCCTGGAGCGTCATCTGGAAGCCGCCGTCCCCCAAGATGGCCCAGACCTCGTGGTCGGGGCGGGCGATCTGAGCGCCGATGGCGGCCGGCAGCCCGAAGCCCATCGTCCCCAACCCGCCGGAGGTGATGAAGGGGTAGGCCCAGTCGAGGGCGTAGTACTGAGCCGTCCACATCTGGTGCTGACCGACATCGGTGACGACGATGGCCTTCCCCTCGGTCGCCTCCCAGATGGCGCGGATGACGTGGGGGGCCAGGAGCCGCCCGTTCTCAGGCCGGTTCAGGATGTCCCGGGCGCGGGTGTCGGCCCGCCAACCCTCGATCTCCTCCCGCCAGGCCTGATGGGAGGCCGGCTCGACCAGGGGGAGGAGTTGCTCCAGCACCTGCCGCACGTCGCCCAGGATGGCTACATCCACCGGCACGTTCTTGTTCAGTTCGGCGGCGTCAATGTCCACGTGAATCTTGCGGGATTTGGGGGCGTAGGCCTCCAGTTTGCCCGTCACCCGGTCGTCGAAGCGCATCCCGAAGGCCAGGAGCAGGTCGGCCTCCTGGATGGCCATGTTCACGTAGGCCTCGCCGTGCATCCCCATCATCCCCAGGGAGAGGGGATGGGATTCGGGGAAAGCCCCTTTGCCCAGGAGGGTGAGGGCGACGGGGGTGTCCGTCTTCTCGGCGAAGGCCCGCAGCGCCTCCATCGCCCCGGACATCAGGATGCCGTGGCCGGCCAGGATGACGGGGCGCTGGGCCGCGTTGATCAGTTCGGCCGCTCGCCGCACCGCCTCCGGGTCGCCCGGCCCGACGGGCCGGTAGCCGGGTAGCCGGACCTCTCCCTCCGGCGGCACGAAGTCGGTCTCCGCCGTCTGCACGTCCTTGGGCAGGTCAATGAGGACGGGGCCGGGCCGGCCGCTGCGGGCGATGTAGAAGGCCTCGTGGATGACGTAGGCCAGGTCGGCCACATCGGTCACCAGGTAGTTGTGCTTGGTGATGGGCAGCGTGATCCCGGTGATGTCCGTCTCCTGGAAGGCGTCGGAGCCGATGAGGGAGGTGGGGACCTGGCCGGTGATGCAGACGATGGGCACCGAGTCCATCATCGCCGTGGCGATGCCGGTGACCAGGTTGGTCGCACCGGGACCGGAGGTCGCCATCGCCACGCCGACGCGGCCCGAAGCGCGGGCGTAGCCGTCGGCGGCGTGGGCGGCCGCCTGTTCGTGACGGACGAGGATGTGGCGGATGCCGTACTCCTGGCGGGCCTGGTAGGTAGAGAGGATGGCCCCTCCAGGATGGCCGAAGACCACGTCCACGCCTTCGTACTTGAGCATTTCCCAGACTATCTGTGCGCCTGTTCGTCTCATGTCTTCCTCCTTGGGCACGGGACTCATACCTGGCACAACGCACGGCACAGGGTAACAAAAAAGCCGCCCGGTTGGGCGGCGTCTACCTGGAGTTGGTCGTCTCCCCTCACCCCGGCCTGGCCGGCGCCGACCCAACCGCTGATAGCTCCTGAAGAATCAGGAGCCCGATAAGGACCAGGATGAGCAGGGCCAGCGCCTGCCGGGTGGAACGGGTTATGGGTTGAGGTGGGCGATTCCAGGACGACATGGTTCGATGGGAGAAGTCAACGAGTCAGTGAGTCAGCGAGTCAACGAGTCGGCGAGTCAACGGGTCAATGGGTCTGGAAAGGATAAGGGCCGCCCCGTTGGGCGGCCCTGGTTTGCGATAAGGTGCGAGAAGGCAAACCCTTCCTGCCCAACGGGTCACGGCTCCTTCCCAATGAGGGTAAGGAGCAGGCTGGGCAGGCTAATCAACAGGGTGGAAGGGGTTGCCAGCGTCATTCGGTGCATCTCCCCAATTTGTATTCAGCCTACCCTCCCGCAGGTCACCGGTCGAGGGCGCTTTCAGCCCCAATAGGCTATTGGAAGCACGGTTTCGCGTTGGAAACGCGCCTAACCTGCGGGAGAGTGAACAGTTACTGGTTGGCGAAGAATTATACACCGCTTCCCCAATTTGTCAAGTACCCTCCCATCCGGTGATTACTCATATCTTTGGAGATAGGGAGATGGCCGTCCACGAATGGGGCACGAATACACGAGTTAAGGACCGCCTCATTCGTGCATTTGTGAAAAATTCATAGACGGCCTGCTACGGACCGCTCTCTCGCTCACTTGTGGGTAATCACTGCACCCTCCCCTGTTTTGCCAGGGACCTGGCCGTCTGGGCCAGGAAGAGCAGCACCGCGACGGCGTTCAGCAGCCCTCCCCACTGGCGTCCCGGCAGCCAGCCCGCCAGGTCTCCCACCACTCGCAGGAGCAGTGATAGGTGCAGCAGGCCCAGGTGGGCGTAGAAGGTGGGGCGGAAGGTGACGGGCACCCCCAGGACCGCCGGGAAGATGATGGGAGCGTGGCCGAAGATCATGGCGAAGACGAAGCCTAGGAAGAGGGCGTGCAGCATCGCATCGTAACGGGGGCCGGCCGGGACGTCGCCAAAGGCGATGGCCAGGAGGCCGCTGACCCCCAGCCAGACGTAGCCGGAGAGCAGGCAGATGGCGATGAAGCGGGGCAGTCCGGTCTGGCGCACGGTGCGCCGGGCGATGTCGTAGCGCAGCAGCCACAGTGTCAGAAGGGCCATGCCCACGCCGGCCAGGCGGATGCCCACCCCGGGGAGCGGAACCGAGCTCACCAGCCCGGCCAGGAAGAGCCCCGTGGCGAGGAGGAAGGCGGTGTGCACGGCCCGGGAGGGCCGCAGCAACCGGCTCAACTCCAGCCGCTCCCCCACGATGGTCAGGACCAGGAAGCCTCCCCACCACGGTGTGGCCCTGGCGAGGGGAAAGCCGAGCAGCCACAGCCCGTTGCCCACCAGCCAGGCCACTGCTCCTAGCCCCATCGTGGCCGTGAAGAGGGCTGGCTGGCGGTACACGATGACGGTGGAGATGATCACCAGCCCACCGCTGCCCAGGACCATCAGCAGGGGCCCCGGCGTTCCCGGCGGCCCAAAGAGCAGCGCCAGCGCCCCCAGCCCGGAGAGGAGAGGGGCCGCGTAGGTCCAGCGCTGCCTCAGGGCAACGGCCCGCTCCAGGCTGATGAGCGTGCCCAGGAAGCCGGCGACCATCAGGGGAC
>WFUY01000513.1 GCA_015484715.1 Thermoflexales bacterium
GATCATCACCGTGAGCGACGAGGGGATCGGCATCCCTCGGGAGGAACAGGCCCGCATCTTCGACCGCTTCTACCGGGTAGACGACCGGCTCAGCCGGCGGACACCGGGGACCGGCCTGGGGCTCTACCTGACCAAGGCCGTCATCGAGGCCCACGGCGGGCGCATCTGGGTGGAAAGCGAACCCGGCCAAGGAGCCGCCTTCAGCTTCAGCCTCCCCCTATCCGGGGACAAGGGACAAGCCGCAAGCGGCAACGGATACGCAAGACGCAACACGTAATCGTACCACCAGGCAAGCAAGGAAGGAGATATGACCCGATTGGCACAAGTACAACTCACCTGCCCTAACTGCCACCGCACTTTCGCCACCACCGTCGAGCAGATCCTGGACCAATCCCGAGACCCCACCGCCAAAGCGCGGCTGCTGAGCGGTCAGCTCAACTTCGTCGTCTGCCCCGCCTGCGGCTTCCAGGGAGCGCTCAACATCCCTCTCCTCTACCACGACCCGGAGAAGGAACTGGCGCTGATCTTCCTGCCGATGGAGATGGGGACCAGCGACCTGGAGCGCCAGCAGATGATCGGCAATCTGACCAACCGGCTGATGAGCCAGATTCCCCCGGAGCAACGCAAAGGCTACCTCCTCCAGCCCAAGACCTTCTTCTCGATGGAAAGCCTGGTCAAAGAGGTGCTGGCCGCCGACGGGATCACCCAGGAGATGCTGGAGGCCCAGCAGAAGAAGGTCGAGCTGATCGAAACCCTCCGCCAACAGGCCAACGACCCGCTGGCCCTGGCGGCAACCATCGGGGAACACCAAGACCTGCTGGACGAGGAGTTCTTCTACCTCCTGGCAATGGCCATTGAGAGCTACGAGGCTCAGGGGCACCCCACCGAGGACCTGAAGAAGGTGCAGGCCAAGCTGCTGGAGACGACGCCGACCGGTCAGCAGCTCAAAGCCCGCCGTGATGTGATGGAGACCTTTCTCAAGAATCCAACGCGGGAGTCGTTGCTGGAGGGGTTGCTGAGCACCGAGGACGAGGCAACCCGGGAGATGCTCATCGCTGCGGGGCGACCCTTGCTGGACTACTCCTTCTTCCAGGCCCTGACCCACCGCATTGAGAGCAGCGAGGACGAGGCGGAACGGGAGCGATTGCTGGCCCTGCGCAAACAGGTTATGGAGCTTCGAGATCGGGTGGATGCCCGGGCCCAGGCCGCGCTCAACGCCAAGGCCCGTTTCCTCCAGGAGCTGCTGAACAGCCCCGACCCCATCGCCCTGGCCCGCCAGCGACTTCACGAAGTGGACGATACCTTCTTCAGCGTCCTGACCCTCAACATCCAGCGGGCTCAGGCCGTCGGTGACCGGCGGGTGGTGGAGCACCTCACCTGGCTGGGCAACGCCCTGCTTGGCCTGCTGGAGGAGAGCGCCCCCCCAGAGATCCGGCTGATCAACCGCCTGATGGAAGCCCAGGAATCCGAGTGGGATGCCATTCTGGAGCGCGAGGCCGGGCTGGTGAACGAGGAATTGGCTGCCCTAGCCGACCGTCTGGCCGAGGGGATGGAGGAGACCAACAATGCGGTGGCCGAACGGCTCCACGCCATCGCCACGCGGGTGCGCAGCCGCGCTCAGGCCCTGAGCCGGTAGACCCTACATCGTCGGGACGCCGCCCTTCTCAGACCCGGTTCTCCAGCCGGAAGCCGTGGCCTCGCACCGTGACCACATACTGGTGATCCGGGTCCACCTGGGCCAGCCGGTCCCGCAGCCGGCGCACCAGGGCGTCAATGGCTTGGTCGGTAATCCCCTCGCTGTAGGCGTCCGTCCAGACCGCCTGGACCACCTCCTCCCGGCTACAGACCCGGCCCTGGGCCTTGTAGAGGAGCAGAAGAAGCCGGTACTGGGCCGGGGAGAGAGGCGGGATCAACTCCCGTCCCCGAACGAAGACGCGGCGGGCATCTTCATCAATCCACAGGGGAGCACGCGAAGGGGAGCGCTCCATCAGGGCAACCGCTTCCTCGAAGCTCAGAGGGACGGTCGCCTCAGCACCCACGAAGGCCAGCTTGACGCAGAGGGCGATCTGAATCTCGTCGCCATCCTGGAGCCGATAGGGCTCGTGCACCTCCTCGCCGTTGACGTAGGTGCCGTTCTTGCTGCCCAGGTCCACCAGGTAGTATCCCTCATCGCGGCGCTCGATGCGGGCGTGGTGGCGGGAGACCTGGCGCTCCGGCAGGATGATGTCACAATCGGCCCCCCGCCCGATGGTGATCGCTTCCCGATCAATGGGCCAGCGTTGGCCGGCCAGCATCCCTTCGTGGGCTACCAGCACGGGCACATCCTGACGATCCATCACATCCCCTCCTTGACAGCGAGAGGCTTCTGCACTACCATTCTAGGGAGCATCCATCACCTTCACGCTTCACGTTTCACGCTTCACGCTTCACGTTTCACGCTTCACGTTTCACGCATCACGCTTTACGCATCACGCTTCACACGACACGCTCCTATGTTCCAGCTTCTGCGACCAGGCACCATCC
>WFUY01000514.1 GCA_015484715.1 Thermoflexales bacterium
CTCCTGAGAAGCCGGCTGCTCAGGAGATCGTTGTGGGCGCGGTCTATCCTCTCTCCGGCTCCCTGGCCGCGACCGGCGTGGACCTGCGTCAGGGGATCGAGTTGGCTGTGGAGATCATCAACAACAGCTACGACCTGAACTTGCCCCTGGCCAAGGAGGCCGGCTTGCCCAACCTGGGTGGGGCCAAGATCAGGGTGATCTTCGGCGACCACGAGGCCGACCCGGAGAAGGGCGCCAGCGAGGCCGAACGGCTTATCACCGAGGAAAAGGTGATCGCCCTCGTCGGTTCCTACAACAGCGCCGTCACCGCCACCGCCAGCCAGACGGCCGAACGCTACGGCGTTCCTTTCCTCAACCCTGAGTCCACTTCTCCCACCCTTACCGAGCGGGGCTTTGAATGGTTCTTCCGCACCACCCCTGATGACAAGCTCTTCGCCGAGAACTTCTTCCAGTTCCTGGAGGATGTGAAGGCCAAAGGGCTGCCCGTGGGCGATGTCGTCATCGTCAACGAGAACACCCTCTGGGGTACGGACGTCGCCAAGTTCGAGAAGATGTTCGCGGAGCAGTATGGCTACAAGGTGGTGGAAGAGGTGCCCTACGAGGCCAAGGCGGCCGACGTGACCGGCGAGGTACAGCGGGTGAAAGCGGCCGGACAGGCCATCATCATGCAGGCCTCCTACGTCTCCGACGCCATCCTCTACATGCGCACCTACAAGCAGCTCGATGTCAACCCGCTGGCCCTTCTGGCGATGGATGCCGGCTTCATTGCGTCGGAGTTCATCAAGACGGTCGGCCCTGATGCCGAGTACATCCTCAGCCGGGAGGTCTGGTCGCTGGACCTGGCGGAGACCAAGCCCATCGTGAAGCAGGTGAATGACCTCTACAAGGAGCGCTACGGCACCGATATGAACGGCAACTCCGCCCGCGCCTTCACCGGTATGCTGACCCTGGCCGACGCCATCAACCGGGCCGGCTCCACCGACGCGGAGGCCATTCAGAAAGCGCTCCTGGAGACCGACATCCCTGCCGACCAGATCATTATGCCTTGGCAGGGGATCAAGTTCGATCCGAAGACCCACCAGAACACCCTGGGCCGAGGGATCATCGTCCAGATTCAGGAGGGCAAGTACCGGCTGGTCTGGCCTTTCGACCTGGCAGCAGCGGAGCTGATCTGGCCGATGCCGGCCTGGAACGAGCGGTAGCGAGACCGGTTTGATCGGAACGGCGGGCCGGGCGTTCGGTCTGAGGCCGTGAAGAACGCCCGGCCTTCTCCCCTGCCCCCTCACCCAACTCGTAACACGCAATACGTAACACGTAACACGTAATACGCTATGGACCTCACAATCCTGGCCCAAACGGTCGCCAGCGGGTTGCTCATCGGCCTGGTCTTCTCTCTCCTGGCTGTGGGCCTCACGCTCATCTTTGGTGTGATGGACATTGTGAACTTCGCCCATGGCGAGTTCCTGATGCTGGCCATGTATGTTACCTATTGGCTCTGGGTCCTTTGGGGGATGGATCCTCTCTTCTCCTTGCCCATCTCTGCCCTCGTGATGTTCATCCTCGGCGCTTTGACCTATCTGCTGGTAATCCGCTATGTGCTGGACGCGCCGATGCTGGCTCAAATCTTTTCCACCTTCGGCCTGATGATCTTCCTTCGTTTTCTGGCCCAGGTGCTCTGGACCGAGGATTACCGGCGCATTCGGGGATCGCTGCTGGAGGGGCGGATCGAGATCGCCGGTGTCTTCCTGGGGCGACCCGAAGTGGCCGCCGCGCTGGGGGGGATCATCACTACGGCGATCCTCTACTGGTTCCTCAAGGGCACCCGGTTGGGCTGGGCGTTGGAGGCGACGGCCGAGGACCGGACGGTGGCCGCGCTGATGGGCATCAACACCGAGTGGATGTTTACCCTGGCTTGGGGGATTGGATCGGCCTGCGCGGGGATCGCCGGCACCTTGCTGGCGACCTTCTACCCTATCTTTCCGGAGGCCGGTGCTGTCTTCGTCCTGGTGACCTATGTGGCTGTGGCCTTAGGAGGCTTCGGCAACATCACCGGCGCTTTCGTGGGCGGCATCCTCATTGGCCTCCTCCAGGTGGTGGGAGGCTTTCTGTGGGAGCCCCGCTTCAAGGACGTGCTGGTCTACGGTGTTTACTTGCTGGTGGTGCTGGTGCGTCCCCAGGGGCTGTTGGGGCGGCGGTAGTTGCGGACTGCTGACCGCTGACCACCGACCAGGGAAGGCACCGAGGGGCGAGGGCCGAGGGCTGAGGATTGAGGACCGAGGACTACCCGACCAAGTGACCACCTGACCACCCGACCAAGTGACTGAGCGACCATCCGACCAAGGGGCAAGCGTTGAGGAGCGAACCGGTGCAAAGTGTATCGCGTCAAGGGCAGGAACCACGCAGCGGGCCATGGTGGACCCGGCGGTGGGTGCAGTGGGGCGGGGGGATTCTCCTCCTGATCTTTCTCCTCCTTTTTCCCTATCTCTTCCCCCGTCCTTTTCTGCGCCGCATGGCGATCCTGGTGTTGCTCTGGTCCCTGTTGGGACTGGCCTGGAACATCATCGGCGGCTACGGGGGGCAGGTCTCGCTGGGCCACGCCGTCTTCTTTGGCTTAGGGGCCTACACTTCCAGTATCTTGCTAGAGCGCTGGCAGGTCTCCCCCTGGCTGGGCATGCTGGCGGGTGCGGCTGTGGCTGCCATCGCGGCTCTCCTCATCGGCTGGCCGACTTTCCGTTTACAGGGCCACTACTTCGCCATCGCCACCATTGCTGCTGGAGAGATCTTCGCCATCCTCTTCCGCAACTGGGAGTGGGCCGGTGGTGCAGTGGGCATCTACCTCCCCTTAATTCGAGGTGACCAGTTGGTAAACTTCCAGTTCCACGAGACCAAGGTCCCCTACTACTACATCGTTTTGGTGATGGCGCTGCTGGCCGTAGCCGTCACCTATGCCCTGGAGCGCAGCCGGGCAGGCTACTACCTGCGGGCGCTGCGGGCGGACCAGGACGCGGCCCGCAGCCTGGGCGTGCCCATCACCCGCTACAAGCTGATCGCTATGGTCATCAGCGCGGTGCTCACCGCCATCGGAGGCACCTTCTACGCCCAATTCGTCCTCTACATTAGCCCCAACACCGTCTTCGCCCTCATGCTCTCGGTCCAGATGTGTCTGGTGGCGGTGCTGGGGGGGCTGGGCACCATCGCCGGCCCCATCATCGGCGCGATGGTGCTCATCCCAATGGCCGAGTACACCCGCGTCTTCCTGGGCGGGCGTGGAGGTGGACTCCATCTGGTCGTCTACGGCCTGCTCATCGTGATCATCTCCGTCTTCCAGCCGGCGGGGTTGGTGGGCCTCCTGCGCCGACGCACCCGTCCCACGCCGCCCCCGGCAATGCCCACCCCGGCCGAGGAGGGGATCGCATGAGCCTGCTGGAGACCCACGGGCTGACCAAGCGCTTCGGCGGCCTGGTTGCCAACCAGGCCATTGACTTCCGCCTGGAGAAGGGGGAACTGGTGGGCCTCATCGGCCCCAACGGGGCCGGGAAGACCACTTTCTTCAACTGTATCACCGGATTCTATCGCCCGGACGAGGGGCGGGTCTTCTTCCGAGGGCGCGACGTCACCGGCTGGTCGCCGGAGCGCATCTGCCGGGCCGGAATCGCCCGTACCTTCCAGGTGGTCAAGACCTTTCGGGATATGACGGTGCTGGAGAACGTGATGGTGGGGGCCTTCCTGCGCCATCCCCGGCCGGCTGCAGCCCGTGCCCACGCCGAAGCGGTGTTGGAGACGACGGGGTTGACCCACCTGGCCGATGTGCAGGCCGGTGGGTTGCCCATCGCTTACAGAAAGCGGTTGGAACTGGCCCGCGCCTTGGCTACCGAGCCGGAGGTCCTCTTCCTGGACGAGGCGATGGCCGGCCTCAATCCCGGGGAGATTCAGGAAGCCGTGGCGATGGTACGCCGCCTGTGGGAGCAGGGGCTGACCATCGTCCTGGTCGAGCATGTGATGGAGGTTGTGATGCCCCTGGCCCAGCGGGTGGTGGTACTGGACTACGGCCAGGTTATCGCCGACGACACGCCGGAGCGGGTGGCCAAGGATCCCAGGGTGATCGAAGCCTATTTGGGGGAGCGATTTGCGAGAGAGGCGCGGGAGGGGTAGGAGTTGGCCCTTCATCCCGCGTGGTGAGGAGAGAGCGCGGTGCTGACGATTGAGGGCTTGCAAGCCGGCTACGACCAGGTGCCTGTCCTATGGGACCTCTCCCTCCAGGTGCCCGAGGGGAGCGTCGTCGCTGTCATCGGAGCCAACGGGGCGGGGAAGACGACGCTGCTGCGGACCATCTCCGGCCTCATTCCCCCGATGAAGGGCGCCATCACCTTCTTCGACCGCCGTCTCAACGGTCTGCCTCCTCACAAGATCGCTGCCTTGGGCATCGCCCACGTGCCGGAGGGCCGGGGCGTCTTCGCCTACCAGACGGTGCTGCGCAACCTCTACCTAGGGGCCTACCTGCGCCCTCGCGAGGAGATCGCGGAGACGTTGCAGGAGGTCTTTGCCCTTTTCCCCCGGCTGGCCGAGCGGCAGGATCAGGTGGCCGGCACCCTTAGCGGCGGCGAGCAGCAGATGCTCGTCATCGCCCGGGGCTTGATGTCTCGCCCCCGCCTGCTGATGCTGGACGAGCCCTCCCTGGGCCTGATGCCCAAGCTGGTGGATGAGATCTTCGACCTGGTGCGGCGCATTCGGGAGGAGCAAGGGGTGACCATCCTGCTGGTGGAGCAG
>WFUY01000515.1 GCA_015484715.1 Thermoflexales bacterium
CCTACCATCCGGAGCACTACGCCATCCAGGCGGCCGCAGCCCACGATTACAGCGCCTTCGCCCGGCGGGAGCTGGCCTTTCGGGAGGAGATGGGCTACCCCCCCTACAACCGCCTGGCCCGGCTCCTCTACCGCCACACCCAGGCCCACAGGGCCCGCCAGGAGGCCGAAGCGCTGGCCGAGACCATCCGTTTGCGGCTACGCGAAGAAGGAAGGCCGGCCACCGACCTGATTGGGCCGGCGCCGGCCTTCTTCGCCCATCTGCGGGGCGTTTACCGCTGGCACCTCCTGCTGCGTCACCCCGACCCTACCACCCTGCTATGCCGGGTCTCCATCCCCCCCGGCTGGCGGGTGGATGTAGACCCGGTCGAGCTGCTCTAAGGCAAAAGTAGGACAAATGGGCCAATTGTCCCACCTTCTGCGGGGGACCACCCGGTGGTCGGATTCCCAGCTTTTGGTATAATGAGCCTGCGTCCAAACTGTTGGGGGAGGTTGGCCGTGACCGCTTCGCCGTTCCCTGGAATGGACCCCTATCTGGAAAATCCGGCCTTGTGGCCCGGACTGCACGCCCTTCTGATCTCCAGCGTAGCGATGGCCTTGGGACCCCAGGTGGCCCCTCGCTACTACGTGGCCGTGGAGCAACGCACTTACATCGTAGCGGCTGAACCACCCACCTTCATCGGCCGACCGGACATCGCAGTCATCGGCCCCCCTCCAGCACCATCCCAACTTCCCACCGGCGCCGCAGCAGCAGCCGCCCTGGAACGCCCGGTCACCATCGAGCTTCCGCTGCCCGACCCGGTTCGCGAACGCTATTTGGAAATCCGCGACGTGGTCACCCACGAGGTGATCACAGTCCTTGAAATCCTCTCGCCGACCAATAAGCAACCCGGCCCAGGGCGTCGGCAGTACGAGCGGAAACGCCGTCAGGTGCTCCACACCCCTACCAACCTGGTCGAGATAGACCTCCTGCGAGCCTGGGACCCCATGCCTATGGGCACCATCCCCGCCAGCCACTACCGAATCCTCGTCAGCCGGGGGTGGGAACGGCCTCAAGCCCATCTCTACCCATTCAACCTGAACGAATCCATCCCGGAAGTTCCCATCCCCCTGCGTCCTGATGACGAGGAACCCACCCTTGCGCTGGGGGAATTGCTCACCCAGATCTACGAGCGGATGCGCTACGATCTGCGGATAGACTACACTCAGGAGCCCGTTCCACCCCTGGACCCAGCCCTCGCCGCCTGGTCCCACGAGCTCCTGTGCCAAGCAGGTCTGCGCCAATCTCCTCCCCAGGCCGAGCACCATCCCAATCCCAGTGAAGAGTGAGGCGACTTTGCCCCGGTTCCCCTGGCCTGAATCCTCTCTCTTGATCCGAGCCCGCACCCTTCTGCTGCAAGAAGGCGTTCCCATCTTCCTGGTCGGCGGCGCAGTGCGGGACGCCCTGCTGGGCCGTCCTACCCACGACTACGACTTCGCCGTGGACGGACTGGCGATGGACCTGGCCCGGAAGATGGCCAACGCCCTGGGCGGTGCCTACGTTCCTCTGGACGAGGAGCGGGATACTGCCCGTGCCGTGGTGCGCGACGAGGCCGGTCAGCGCCTCTACCTGGACTTCGCCCGCCTGCGCGGCCCTGACATCCAGGCCGACCTGACCGGACGGGACTTCACCATCAACGCCATCGCCGTGGACCTGCGCACCGGTCAGGTCCTGGACCCCCTCGACGGTCAGGCCGACCTGTCCAAGAAGCTGGTGCGGGCCACCACGCCTCACACCTTCCGGGAAGATCCGGTCCGACTGCTGCGGGCCGTGCGCATGGTCGCCGACCTGGGCTTCGAGTTGGACCCGTCAACGGCCCGCCAGGCCCAGCAGGACGCTCCCCTCCTGGCCCAATCCTCCGCCGAACGGGTCCGGGACGAGCTGGCCCGCATTCTGGACGCCCCCGGCAGCCCCCACCACCTGGCGTTGATGGACCGGTTGGGAACGCTCTCCATCGTCCTGCCCGAAATCGCCCTGCTCCGGGGAGAGCCCCAGACGCCCCCCCACCACTGGGACGTCTGGGAACACACCCTCTACACGCTGGGAGCCCTGGAGCGTCTGCTGCAACAGCTAGGGATGGCTGAGACCCTCCCCCGGCCCGAGACCGCTCCACCCGTTCCGGAGGGAACCTGGCAGGAGATCGAGGAGAGGCTGATCCCGCTGGCCCCTCACCTGCAGACCCACCTGGCCCAGGAAACCGGGGGTGAGGAGCGCACCCGGCTGCTACTCTTGAAGCTGGGCACTCTCTTCCACGACGTGGGGAAGCCGGCCACCCATTCGATGGACGATCAGGGGCGGATCCACTTCTACGGCCACGATGCCATCGGCGCGGAGATGGCCGCCGGACGGCTCCAGCTCCTCCGGTTCAACCGGCGGGAGGTCCAGGAAGTGGAGCGGATGGTCGCCCACCACATGCGGCCCGCCTATCTGGCCCGTAGCGGTCGCCCCAGCCGGCGAGCCGTCTACCGCTACTTCCGAGCCTTGGGACCGGCCGGCGTGGAGGTCGCCCTCCTCGCCCTGGCCGACCACCTGGCCATCTGGGGGCCGGACCTGATCCCGGAGCGATGGACCCGGCTGCTGGAAGTCGTCGAACAACTGCTTGCCCGCTGGTTCCAGGACCACGACCAGGTCCACCCTCCCCCCCTCATTAGCGGCCACGACCTGATTGAAACGCTGGGAGTACCCCCTGGCCCCCGAGTAGGACGGATCCTGGAGGCTGTGCGCGAGGCCCAGGCCGCCGGCGAAGTGCACAACCGGGAGGAAGCCCTAGCCCTGGCCGCTCAACTGGCCCATCGGGGCTGAAGGCGCCCTCGACCGGTAACCTGCGGGAGGGTGGGATGAATAGATACGTCACCCCAATCTGGACGGACTCTCGCGCACCTTGGGCCAAGGGGAACAACGAAACGGAGAGAAGGCTAACTCCCCACCGCCTGGACCGCGTAGTCATCGGGGAACTCGGGCATATCGAGGCACTCTACGGTAAAAGAGACTTCACCGGCCTGCAGATCGCTCGTCGCAACCGTGTAAAAATCCCCGTAGCCGATCACCAGGTCCTCAGCATTGTAGAAGGTCACCACCACCTGCAGGTAATCGCTCAACGCCGGACCGTCATTGCGGACCGTCCCCTCTACCCGGCAGCTCCCATCCGCGCCCACCAATGAAGCATCGGTAACCACCAGGTCCTCCCGAAGCGGGAAATCGCTGGGCTCTGCTTCGGCCACACAGAGCTCATACTGGTCCAGCAGTTGGTCTGCAGGGGCCGGCAGTGCGTCCAGAGGACCCATAACCATCTGAAAGGGACCCTTCCAGCCCGGGGGCAGGACTTCCATCGGGAAGAAGGAGATGGTCACGTCCTCTAAAATGGGATCGCCGCCCACCTCACAGAGGTAAATCGAGATGACCTCCTGCGACTCGCCGGTCCCGTTGAGGAGTTCCCCCCACAAGTACAGTGTAAACACATCCTCCTCCTCTACCTGCAGGAACAGCCCGGAGAAAGTCCAGCCGGCTGGCACAACGGTAGGGGTAGGCGTAGGCGTGGGGGTTGGTGTGTGCCCTTGCCTCGGCGTTGGGGTCGGCGTGGGCGTGCTAGAAGGGGTAGCCGATGGCATAACGGTCCCAGGGGCCGGTGTTAAGGTAGGCGTTGCCGTAGGTCCCGGTGTC
>WFUY01000516.1 GCA_015484715.1 Thermoflexales bacterium
GCATCAACGACTACCTACTGCGGGAGGTGGACTGGGACCTCTACATGATCGTCTTCGGGGTGACGGACAACGTCCAGCACGTCCTCTGGAACTACCTGGAGCCGCTGCACCCCGATTACCACAGCAAGGAGGGGGCCGACTTCCGAGCCCGCCTCTTCCACTACTATGAGCGGGTGGATGCCTCCATCGGGCGGATGCTGGCCCACGTGGACGAGGGGACCCACATCGTTGTGATGTCCGACCACGGTTTCGGTAGTGTCCGTCCCGGCCTCTTCCTGCCGGGCCTGCTGATGGAGTGGGGGATGCTGAAGTTCCGTCAGTCGGCCCTGGCCGGGGTGGGGGAGCGGGCGATGCGCTTCGTGCTGAACCTCTACCGCCGCAGCCCCCGCCTGCGGGCGATGCTCAACCGGATGCGCACGGAGAACAAGGAGCGGCTGCGCAGCGCGATGACCAAGGCCAACCTGCTTCCTTCGATGGATCAAGTGGACTGGTCTCAGACGAAGGTCTTCGCCACCCGCTTTGGCGTCAACCTCTTCGTCAACCGGGTGGGGCGTTTCCCCCACGGGATTGTGCGACCAGGGGCCGAGTACGAGGCCCTGCTCCAGGAGCTGGAGGAGCGGTTGCTGGGCCTGCGGGACGAGGCGCTGGGGACGCCGGTGGTCAAGGCGGTCCATCGGCGGGAGGCCCTCTACCGGGGGGAGCACACCGAGTTGGGGCCTGACCTGGTCGTCGAGTGGGCCAACCTCTACGATCCGGCGCAGGACGGCAGGGACGGCGTGCGGGTGCCCGGTGTGGTGGGCAACCACGTGCCCGAGGGGGTCTATATCCTGCACGGGCCGGGCGTGCGGCCTGGCGCGACCCTCGATGCCCAGATCACCGACATCGCGCCGACGGTGCTCTACCTGATGGGGCTGCCGGTGCCCTCGGATATGGACGGGCGGGTGCTGCTGGAGGCGTTGGAACCGGCCTATACCCAGGACCATCCGGTGGTGGCGGGGGAGCCGGCCGTCGTCGCCGGCCCCGTCGAAGGCTACAGCTACAGCGCCGAGGAGCAGGCCCAGATCGAGGAGCAGCTCCGCGGGCTGGGGTACATTGATTAGAGCGTGACCAAAAGGGGTTGGTGTAAGGGCGGCCTGTAGGTCACCCTTATACCTCCCAACAAGTTTTGTGAGAAATTCGTGGACGGCCTGCTACGGACCACTCTCTCGCTCACTTGTGGGTAATCACCGCAGGGTTTGTGGATTGACGATTGGTGCATGAGGTTGTAAAATTTTCGAAGGGGGGTGACAGACGGTGCTTTCCCCGCAGTCCAGATGCATTTGGGGTATCGGATTCGCCGGTCCGCAAGGACTACCATCAACCGGAGAATGAAAGCCATCGCTATGAAACTGAAATCGCTGGCTTGTTACCGTGCCATCAAGGCGAGCCTGCGTGCCCGCTTCGCCTTGGGCCTCGCTTTGCCCATCTTTCTGATGATGGCCCTGTTGTCTCTGGTGCACTCTCAACGCGAACGTCAGCTCTTTGAAGCGCAGCTTCGGCTCTCTTCTTCACAACTGGGTGATATGTTGATGGGGAGCCTGCGCCATGCGATGCTCACGGACGACCGTGCAATGATCGGCGAGATCCTGGACAGCGTCGCGCAGATGGACACCATCCAGCGGATCCAGATCATTGACCTGAATGGGGAGGTAAGGGTGGACAGCGCGGGTCGGGATGTGGGGAAGCGACATCGCGAAGGTGACCTGGGGTGTAAGGAGTGTCACCGATTCCCTCCCGAAGACCGTCCTCGCACGGCGAAGCTCATCGTCGCCTCGAATGTCCTGCGGATTTCCACGCCCATCGCCAACGGGCCGGAGTGTGTCAGGTGTCATTCGGAGAAAAACGGACACCTCGGTGTGTTGCTAGTTGATGCCTCCCTCGTGGATTTTGAGAGGCATCTGTGGAACGATCTGAAGATCGAGGCGGTGATCACCCTGATGATGACGGTGGTGATCATCCTGGTGGTCTATGCGCTGGTCCATCGCCTCGTTATACGCCGGATGGTTGCCCTGAGCAGACCCCTGGCGAGGTTGGCTGCAGGGGACTTCTCCACCAGGCTCCCGGTCTCGTCGGGTCCTCCCGACGAATTGGACCGGTTGGCGGGCACCTTGAACAGGATGGCCGAGGAGTTGGAGCGCCACGTCCGTGAGCAGGAGGAGCACCATCAGTTGCGGGAACAGGCGATCATTGAAGAGCGCGAACGGATTGCCCGCGAGCTGCACGACGGAATCGCCCAGCTCCTCGGGTATGTCAATACCAAAGCGATGGCAGTACGGTTGATGCTTAAGAACCAGAAGCTTGAGGCAGCCGACCAACAACTGTTTCAGCTCGAGGAGGCAGCCCGCCGGCTCTTTGTGGATGTGCGGGAGGCGATCCTGGGGTTGAGGATTGCGGGGCGTAATAAGGGCGCCAGCCTGGCCGCTACTTTGGAGGAGTTCACCATCCAGTTCAGCCGACTAAGTGGTCTGCCCGTTCAGCTCACGCTGGCCCCGGCGGTCGAAGACCTCTCGCTGAAGGCCGAGGTCGAACTGCACTTGATACGCATCGTCCAGGAAGCATTGGCCAACGTTCGCAAACACGCGATGGCTACCAATGCTCAGGTGCGCTTGGAGGTTCACGATGGGATGCTAGAGCTCGAGGTTAGCGATAACGGTGTCGGCTTCGACCCCAACCATATCCAGGCGGACCACCGGCCCCATTTCGGGCTGTGCACGATGCGCGAGCGAGCCGAGGCGATCGGGGCCGAGTTTCAACTGGACTCTAGGCCGGGCGTAGGGACCCGCATTGTCGTGCGCCTGCCGCTTGAGAAATCGTCCCAACGATCAATGGTGAAGGAGGATGGACACAATGCGCGTGCTGGTAGCCGATGATCACTCGCTGTTCCGCGACGGCATTATCAGCTTGTTGGAGGCGGCAGGGTTTGAGGTCGTCGGGCAGGTCGGCGACGGCCAAGCAGCCGTTGAGGCGGTGCTGCGCCTGCGCCCGGACCTGGTGTTGATGGACATCACAATGCCCCGAATGAGCGGCTTGGAGGCGTTGCGCATCATCAAGCAGATGTTGCCTGAGACCCAGGTCGTGATGTTGACCGTCTCCGATGACGATGCTGACCTCTTCGAGGCCATCAGATCGGGGGCCAGCGGCTACCTGCTGAAGAGCCTAAATGCTGAGGAGTTCCTGACGATGTTGAACGGCCTGCAGCGGGGTGAGGCGGCGATGACCCGGAAGACGACGGCCCGCTTGATCCGAGGGCTCACCGAGTCGTCTTCCCGGCCCCAGCATGATAGGTCGGTGCAGCGCCTGACCGAACGGGAGATAGAGCTTCTCCGGCTGGTGGCCGAGGGGATGTCGAACAAAGCCATCGCCCACGCCCTCTCGGTCAGCGAGAACACGGTCAAGTACCATATGAAGAACATCCTTCAGAAGCTGAACGCCCAGAACCGGACGGAAGCGGTTACCCACGCCATTCGCGCTGGATTGCTCGATCTGACCTCTACAGATGATGGCAAGTAGCCTGAGTTCTTCCAGGGGGCGTGGGACGGCTTGTCGGGCCGTCCCGCTTTGCTTCTGTACGGGGTGCGTCCGAGGCGTGTTGCTTCTCTTTTCTCCTTCTTGGCTCCCTGCGCTCGCGGCTGTGTAACCCGATTCACGGTGCCTGTTGGGTAAGGGTTGATCGGTCATTGCGCCGCGATGGTGGCGGGAACCCTCCTACCCATTTGGGTAAATCTCCCCCCTCGCCCACCTAGGTGGTTTTCCCCATTGGAATTCCTACCCGCACTGATGCTCATCCTTGGACGAATGGGTGTTGTTGGACACCTCTTCCTCGCTTAGAATTAAGGCGTAAATTTTGCGTAAAATTTCTCGAAGTAGCTGGCAGGACGCCGGGACTGTGTGGGCTGGCAGATGTTGATTCCTGGCAAAACCCTGGGCCGCTTACCTGAATACTGGACAACTGCCCCCCGGCCAGATACCTTTGGGTGGGAATCAGCCATAGATAGTTGTCAGCCAGTCGAGGGGTGCAGAGTGCGGATATGCGTTGCCATTCTGTCAAGCCATTCGCTTTTTGCCGAAGGCGTTGTTAACCGGCTGCGCCAATACTTGCACGATGTGGAATTTGCGATTGTAGACCCCCGGCGGCCGGATGTGATGTCCCAAATCGCTGCTGTCTGCCCCACAGTTGTACTCCTGGATGTCACGGATCCTGCAACAACTCGGTTTTGCCCTTTGAGCAAGCTTCTACTAACCTTTCCAGAGCTTAAGGTGATACGCTTGGATCAGCAGCATGAGCAGATTCAGGTGCTGACCAGCGAACGCCGACCAGCCGTGAGGATCCGTGATCTGGTCGAGGTCATCGCTGCCAACGACTCGTCAGGTCCCAAGCAGGCCCACGTGTGATAGGGCCATCCCCTAACGCCTGAAGGTGGCGCGTTTCCCCACGCTTTATGCAGTGGGGAAATTACAAGCTTTGTTTGTGAATAACGACACATACCAGCGGCGTTGCCGGCAAGGGTAGGGAGAGCTCCATGAGGATTGCTTCCCATCGGGATGGGAAGAACTCGATCTCGAAGGGCTGCCGATGGTTGGGAGTATTGGTTGTCCTGGTGGGGGTTCTGGGGTTGTTCGGATGGGCGTGGCGCGTTGAGGCAAGTGCGCCGTTCAGCCCGGTTTCGGTGGAAGGGGGTGTAGCCTCGGGGTCGGATCCTGATACCAACTGCCTGATGTGTCACTCGGACCCCGATTTCAAAGGCACCTTTCGGAATGGGGAATTGATCTCTCTGTACGTTGACAATGGAGAATATGAGCAATCGGTTCACGGGCCGGCCGGCTTGGAGTGTCTGGCGTGTCACACGAGCATCAGCCGCTACCCCCACCACGAGGAGGAGCAGGTCACCTGTGTGGCGTGCCACGGAGAGGCGGTGAGCAAGGGAAACATCACGTATGCGACCTTGCGGGTGCAGCTCCCCTACGCCGACCGTCGGGAGATGACCCTGACCATCAATGAGGCCTGCCGTTCCTGCCACGAGCGAGAGTTTGAGGTGGCCGGCGACAGCGCCCACGTGAGGGTGCTGCGGGGGGGGAATCGGGAGGCCCCTGTCTGTGTGGATTGTCACGGCAGCCACGACATCACGCCGCCCGAGGAGCCCCGGGCCAAGATCTCTCACACCTGTGGGAAGTGCCATCGTGCGGTCTACTCGACCTACCGCACCAGCATCCACGGGTCGGCTCTGGACCAGGAGTCAAACCCGGATGTTCCTACCTGTGTGGACTGCCACGGGGTGCACAGTGTCCGGGGACCGCGTGATGCTGCTTTCCGCAACGATAGCATCGCCATCTGCGGCGAGTGTCACGCCAACAAGGCCCTGATGGACAAGTACGGGATCTCCACCAGCGTTTTCCAGACCTATCTGGATGATTTTCACGGTCGTACGGTGGATCTCTTCCGCCGCCAGCACCTGGGTATTCCCAGCAACAA
>WFUY01000517.1 GCA_015484715.1 Thermoflexales bacterium
CAGGTCCTGGATGGTGGCGGCGGTGGTGCCCACGGTGGTGCTGATGGGCCAGCCGCTGAGGGGGGAGCCGTCGTTGCGGCGGGCCTTCAGGTCGGCGCCATCGCCGTGGGCCAGGTCCAGCCGGCCATCGCGGTCCAGGTCGGCCACGGCCAGGGTGAGGAGGTCGTTGCCGATGCCGGCGCCGGCCGTGGCCGGGTCGAAGGTGTGGGTGTCGCCGGTGATCGGCGGGGTGGCCTGGGCCGGGGTGGGGAGCAACAGGGAGAGCAGGAGGGTGAAGAGAACCAGCCGGTGCAGGGATCGGATCCAACGGGAAGAGGCCATCGCCGCTACACTCCTCGTTTGTCGGGTCGCTTGGATAAAGCGCTCAGAAGTCCTCTCGTTCAAGATCAGGGTAGACCAGTACTGATTGTAGGGGGGGAATGTTGGAAAGCGGTCAAGGTCCCATTAAAAAGAGGATAGAAAGCAAGGGAGGGGAGCCTGGTGGCTCCCCTCCTGCTATGGTCCGTCCGTTAGGGGATCGGCGGTCAGCCGATGTCTACTCAAGCACCTGCAGCCCGCCGGGAACGGCTTCGGTTGTCTCCTCGGGGGTGGGTGTAGGCGTGGGCTCGCGGCCCAGGGCGACACCCTCGTAAGAGGTCACGGGCTCTCCGCCGACGGAAGCCTCGCCTCGGTAGCCGGTCCCTGCCGGGATCAGCTTGCCGATGATGACGTTCTCCTTGAGCCCTCGCAGCGGATCGGTTGCTCCTTCGATGGCGGCACCGGCCAGGACGGTGATGGTGTGCTGGAAGGAGGCGGCCGATAGGAAGCTCTCGGTGTTCAGCGCTGCCTTGGTGATTCCCAGCAGCACCTGGCGGGCTTTGGCCGGCCGACCGCCCTGGGCGATGATCTCCTCGTTCTCTCGGGCCAGCTTGAGCCGGTCCACCAGGTCCCCCGGCAAGTACTCGGTGTCCCCGGAGTTCATAATCTGCACTTTGCTCATCATCTTGCGGATGATGATCTCGAAGTGCTTGTCGTTGATGTGGACGCCCTGGGAGCGATAGGTCTTCTGGACCTCGCTCAGCAGGTAGAACTGGGTCGCTTCGGGGCCGAGGATGTTGAGGATGCGGTGCGGGTTCTTGGACCCCTCGATCAAGGCATCGCCGGGTTCGATGCGGTCCCCTTCTTTGACCAGCAAGCGGGCGGCCGAGGGGATCTCGTACTCGTACTCAGTGCGCGTCTCGTGGAGGACGAGGACCCGGCCGTTCTTGATCCGCACACGGCCTCCCCGCTCGGCGTGGACCTCCTCATCGCCCCGCTTGGCGATCAGTGCCCCGGCCTTGATCTCCTGGCCGTCCTCAACCCGCAGGGCCCAGTTGCCGGGGACGGTGTACTCGTCCGTCTCGATCCGGCTGTCCACCACCAGCACTTTGCGCTGGCCGTCGGCACCTCGGAGGATGTGGACGGTGCCGCCGATGTCGGAGATGATCGCCTCACCCTTGGGCTGGCGGCGGGCTTCGAAGAGCTCTTCCACGCGGGGGAGACCGTGGGTGATGTCGGAGGTGCCGGCCACGCCGCCGGTGTGGAAGGTGCGCAGGGTGAGCTGGGTGCCCGGCTCGCCGATGGACTGGGCGGCCACGATGCCGACGGCAGCCCCGATCTCCACCATCTTGCCCCGCCCCAGGTCTCGACCGTAGCAGAGGGCGCAGATGCCGAATTCCAGTTGGCAGGTCATCGGCGAGCGGACGTAGACCTCTTCGATGCCCAGCTTTTCGATGAGGGCGGCGTGCTCTTCTTCGATCATCTCGTTGCGGTCCACGATGATCTCCCCCGTCTCCGGGTTGACGACGGGGGCGGCGGCCATCCGCCCGACCAATCGCTCGTACATCGTCTGACCGCCCATCGCCTCGGAGTCGGCGCGCCGGATCCAGATGCCGGCCTGGGTGCCGCAGTCCCAGGCGTTGATGATGACGTCCTGAGCCACGTCCACCAGGCGGCGGGTCAGGTAGCCGGCGTCGGCCGTGCGCAGCGCGGTGTCGGCCAGCCCCTTGCGGGCCCCGTGGGTGGAGATGAAGTACTCCAGGGCCGAGAGCCCCTCCCGGAAGCTGGAGCGGATGGGTAGGGCGATGATGCGGCCCGAGGGGTCGGCCATCAGGCCGCGCATACCGGCCAACTGGCTGATAGGCTGGAAGCCGCCCTTGGTCGCCCCTGAAGAGGCCATCACGTGGATGGAGCCGGTGGGGTCCATCGCCCGGGCCACCGCCTCGGCCACCCGGTCGCGGGCGCGGGTCCACAGTTCGATGGTCTTGGAGTACTGCTCTTCGGTGGTGAGCAACCCACGCCGGTACTGACGTTCCACTCGGGCCACTTGGGCTGAGGTCTCCGCTAGGATCTGCTGCTTCTCCTCCGGCACCGTCAGGTCGGAGATGGCGATGGTGACGCCGGAGCGGGTGGCGAACCTGAAGCCCAGGTCCTTCACGGCATCCACGAACTCGGTGGTCACCTCCGGTCCCAGCTTCTGGTAGCAGGCGGCTACCAACTGTTGCAGCCCGCCCTTGTCCAGCACCCGGTTGACGAAGCGGAGTTCGGGTGGGAGGACCTGGTTGAAGAGGACCCGCCCCACGGTGGTCTCGATGAGCCGCCGTCGGGGCTTGCCATCTTCGTAGGGCTCACCCTCTTCGTCGTAGTAGGTCTCGGTGAGGATCTGGATGGATGCGTGGAGGTCAACCACCTTCAGGTCGTAGGCCAGAGCTACCTCTTCCATATCTGCGAAGACCTTGCCGGTCTTCGGGCTGTCCGGCGTTTCCATCGTCAGGTAGTAGACCCCCAGGACCATATCCTTGGTCGGCCCGACGATGGGGGCCCCATCGGCCGGCTTCAGCAGATTCCTGGTGGAGAGCATCAGCTTGCGGGCCTCCTCCACCGCCTTGGCGGAGAGGGGGACGTGGACTGCCATCTGATCGCCGTCGAAGTCGGCGTTGAAGGCGGTGCAGACCAGCGGGTGGATCTGGATGGCCTTGCCCTCGATGAGCACCGGCTCGAAGGCTTGGATGCCCAATCGGTGCAGGGTAGGAGCCCGGTTGAGTAGGACGGGCCGGTCCTTGATGACCTCCTCTAATACCTCCCAGACCTCCGGGCGCTGGCGCTCGATGAGCCGCTTGGCTCCCTTGACGTTGCTGGCGAAGTTGCGCCGGACCAGCTCGGCGATGACGAAGGGGCGGTAGAGCTCCAGGGCCATCTCCTTGGGCAGGCCGCACTGGTGAAGCTTGAGCTTGGGGCCAATGACGATGACGGAGCGGCCCGAGTAGTCCACCCGCTTGCCCAGCAGGTTGCGCCGGAAGCGGCCCTTCTTCCCCTTCAGCATATCGGAGAGGGATTTGAGCTCGCGCCGGCCTCGGCGGGAGAGGGCCCGTCCCCGCTGGCTGTTGTCAATCAGCGAGTCCACGGCCTCCTGGAGCATCCGCTTCTCGTTGCGGACGATGACGTCGGGGGCACCTAGCTCCAGGAGCCGCTTCAGCCGGTTGTTGCGGTTGATGACGCGCCGGTAGAGGTCGTTCAGGTCCGAGGTGGCGAAGCGGCCACCGTCCAACTGCACCATCGGGCGCAGGTCCGGTGGGATGACGGGCAGGACGGTCAGGATCATCCACTCAGGCCGGTTGCCCGATTTGCGCAGGGCTTCAACCACGCGCAGTTGCTTGACCGCCTTCTTGGTGCGCTGCTTGGACTTGGAGGTGCGGATCTCCCGCCAGAGCTCCTCGGCCATCTTGTCCAGGTCAATGTTGGAGAGGATTTCGTAGAAGGCCTCGGCCCCCATCCCCGCCTTGAAGACCTGGCCCCACTTGCTCTTGAGGGCCCGATACTGGCTTTCGTTGAGAAAGTCCTTCTGGGAGAGGTTGAGGAGCTCCTCCCGGTCCTGGTTGATGCGGGCCTGGAGAGCTTCGATCTCTTGAGCCAGGCGGATCTCGACCCGCTCGATCTGGTCGGCAGCGCCGGCCCGCCACTGCTCGATCTCCCGCTGGATGCGGGCCTGTTCCCGCTCTTGCTCCGTCCTGATCTCGGCTTCCACCTCGGCCAGCTTGTCCTGGACGGTCTCCTGGAGGCGCACCAGGTGTTCTCGCCCGATCACCTCCCCTTTTTGGACGATCACCGTGCCGGTGGGACCGAAGATGAGCGCGGTCCGGGCCGGTTTCCCCTGTTGATCGTTGATGCGGGCTTCGATGCGCTGGGCTTCCTTCATCAGGGGATCCATTGCCTGGTTCAGCGCTTCCTCGAAGCGGGCTTTCACCTCTTTCAAGCGTGCTTCTCGGGTCGAGACCTCCTGGTCCAATCGGGTCTCGATGGCGGCAATGGTCTCGCGGGCCGCCTGTTCCAGTTCCTCCTTGCGCTTCTGGAACTCCTCGTCGAGGCGCTTGAGGGCTTTCTGGCGGGCCTCTTCGTCCACGTGGGTGATGATGTACTGGGCGAAGTAGAGAACGCGGTCGAGGTTGCGCTTGGAGATGTCCAGGAGGATGCCCAGGTAGCTGGGCACGCGACGGACATACCAGACGTGAGCGACGGGGGCGGCCAGTTCGATGTGGCCCATCCGCTCACGCCGTACAGAGGCTTTGGTGATCTCTACTCCACACTTCTCACAGATGATGCCTCGATACCGGACGTTCTTGTACTTTCCGCAGTAACACTGCCAGTCCCTGGTCGGTCCAAAGATTGCTTCGCAGAAGAGCCCATCCTTCTCCGGTCGCAGTCGCCGATAGTTGATCGTCTCCGGCTTTGTCACCTCCCCGTAAGACCAAGACCGAATCTGTTCCGGTGACGCCAGACTAATCCGTAGAGCCTTGAAGTCTTTCGCCTCCACACTCGCCTCCCCGTGTATAGCGTACAGACAAGCAGAAAGAAGCGCTTGAGAGCACCTCTCAGCGCTTCAGCCGACGACTCGTTTCCATAAAGGTCATAAGGCCTCGGTGCCTCCCTATGGAGAAAGGACGAATTGCTCCCTGGCCTCTGGAGGAATTCTTGGTAATTATACCCTGTTCCCTCCTTTCGGTCAAGGCCCCCTGAACTCAACTCGGGGTAGTCACGAAGGGGGTTCATCACTGCTTCAGCAAGACCCAGATTCCCCAGGTCTCCGCGAGGCGATCTTCGTCTTGGGATGCCCCCGCAAAGGCGAGTCCGTTGCCCCTCGGGCCGCTTTTTAGATCTCGGGAATCTCCACGGTTAAAGCATTGAAAAGCCCTTGCCGGTGGTTGCGTTTCGTTCTGTTCCATGCTATAATCGCTCAAACTCCATTCGAAGCTCCCTTGGGAAGCAGAGCTATCGCAGAGTTCTACAAGCGGTCCTCCCGCCGTTGCCTCTCTGGGGAGCTCCTGAATGCTTAAAGGAGGTAGAATGATGTAGCCCGAAGACACAGGTGGTGGTCGTCCGTTGCCAGCGGAGCAGGATGACAAGTTTGGGAGATTGGGGAATTACCGTTGCTTTGTTGCTGTAGATGTTGGATCACAGGAGGTAGGCTTATGCGCAGGTCCTATTTTCTCATCGCAGCCCTCGTCGTCGTCGTTGGACTCCTCGCGGCCTGCGGCGGGGGAGGTGGGGCTCCCGTCCCGATGCAGACGTTTGAGGGAAGTACCTTCACCATTGAGTATCCTAAGGATTGGAAGCAGAACAGCATGGACTTCCTTGGGATAACGATGGCCCTCTTCTCTGCCCGTCAGTTGAGCATGGAAGACCTGCAGGGGATGGACTTCGAGACGATGGCCGCTGAGGATCCCATCGCTATCGTGATGCTGGTTCCTGCGGAGATGGCCGGTGATATGGGCTTTGAGGACATTGACCAGGCCCTCGGCGAAGTTGTCCCTGGTCAGGACGAGAATGTGGAAATCATTAAGCAAGAGGATACGAGCCTGGGGGACGCCAAGGGGAAGCTGGTCATTGCCAAGGGCGACATTCCCGATGTGGGATCGGTGGGTCTCCACCTGGCCATCGCCAAGCGGGACGATAATAGCGTGATCGTTCTGATGGGGGTCTCACCGGGGAAGTCTCAGGATCAGAACTTGAAGATCTTCGAGTACATGCACAAGAGCTTCAAGTTCAAGAAGGCGGAGAAGTAGGCAGACCGTTGGAATGGCCGGCCCCTTGGGTGGGTGTCACCTGAGTTTCCGGCTTCAGAGCTGTACAAAGCGGGCTCTCCCCTGGGGAGAGCCCGCTTTGGTTTGTCCTGTACCTACCCTGGAGGTCCGCTAGGCGATTTAGCGCCGTAACGCTACTGACAATAGGTGTCAGCGGTTCACGAGGAGGAAAGAGCCTGGCTGATGGACGTCCACTCTTCCAGGCTTAGGGTCTCTGCCCTGCGCCGGGGGTCTATGCCAGCTTGGTGCAGGGCGGTTTCAATCTCCTCTTTGGGCCGGGCCAGCCCACCGCTGAGGGCGTTGCGCAGTTGCTTGCGGCGTTGGGAGAAGCCTGCTTGAACCACCCGGAAGAAGAAGCGGACATCGGCCACTTCGACTATAGGCTGCCGATGGGCTCGGACGCGCACCACGGCGGACTCCACCTTAGGCGGCGGGTAGAAAGCCCCGGGCTTCAGCCGGGCGATGATCTCCGGTTCTCCGTAGAACTGGACAGCTACGGCCAGGCTGCTCATCCGTCCGGGACGGGCTGTGATGCGTTCGGCCACGTCCCGCTGCAACGTCAGCACCATCAGCGTCGGTTTGTGGGGGGCTTCCATCAGATAGCGCAGCAGAGGGGAGGTGATGAAGTAGGGGATGTTGGCCACGACCTTGTAGGATAGCGGGGGAGGGAGCTCGCCGGAGGGCTGTCCGGACGGACGGAGCGGGGCGAAGAGGTCCTCCAACCGGAAGGCGAAGATGTCTCCCTCGACCAGATGGACATTGGGAAAGTCGGCCAATGACTGCCGCAGGATGGCGACCAATCGGGGGTCAATCTCGACGGCGACCACCTGTCCGGCTGCTTCGGCTAGGGCACGGGTCAGTGTGCCCAGCCCTGCTCCCACCTCCAGAACCCAGTCCTCGGTGGTCAGTTCGGCGGCTTCGACGATGCGAGCCAGGGCTTTCTCGTCCACCAGGAAGTTCTGCCCCAGGCTTCGCCGAGGGTGCACGCCATACTGGCGCAGGAGCGCCTTGATCGCTGCCCGTCCTCCGCCCTTCCCCTTCGTTGGCGAGGTCATGGCCGCAGGACGTATCGGATCTTGTCGGGCACCGGTGTGAGCAGGTAAACATCCACCCAGCGGTACCAGAGCACCAGGTTGTCCTCGTCGTAGCCCAGGTCAATCCGCCGCCCCTTGATGGCCCCTCCTGTGTCGGCAGCCAGTCCGATCCCGTACCCTGGCACGTAGACGCGGCTACCTAGGCTGATCACGCGGGGGTCTACGGCGACGATCCCCTTGCGCATCTTGAGACCCGTTGCTGTGATTCCATAGCGGGGGTGGTCCCGGGACTTGCCCGCTGTGGCGGCTGTGTAGGAGGTGGCCAGCATCCGGATGACCCGCCAGTACTCCACCGGCCCTTCCGGCGTCTCCAACGTGCGCACGACGATCTTGGTGCCGTAGCTGTAGACTCTGGGCTGGGGGGGACGAACCACCCGCTCGCTTTCCACCGTGCGGCTGACCTCCTGACCGTTTTCGTAGCGAACACGGATCCGTCGCTCGTAGACACCGGGTTGGCCTTCCTGGGCCAGCCGCTGCTGGTCCAACTCCAGCTCCGGGTCCGGCTGCCAGGTGGTCTCAAAGGGGATCGGCTCCTGCTGTACCAGCACGTCTTCTTGGACTCGGATCACCTGGATCGTTTGGCCCGCTCCCAGAGGGGTGTCCAGAGAGGGCACGGTGTAATCCAACCCCTGCAGAGAGATTCGTAGGTCCGCCAGCACTTCGCTCACCGTCTTCCGATGGGTCCGGGTGCGTATCTGGCGGCCATCCACCTGGATGGTCACGGGCACCGAGAGGTCCAGGTAGATGTTGGTGCCAGCCTGGACCGGCGCGGAGAGGGGGGGGCGGACGCTGTCGGCCAGGTAGAGGGTGATACCGGCCTGCCGAAGGGCTTCGCCCACCGTCGTCGCGGTGGTCTGGAGCGTCAGGGGGGGAGCGCCGCTCCTGTGGATGGTGACGGGGACGGCCCGCTGGATGATCAGGTGGGTTGGGGAAGGGCTATCGCCAGGGCTTGAGGCGCGTATGGGAGAGGCGGGGTTGACGATGAGGCGGTCATAAGGCCCCAAGGTCAGGCCCGCCTCGGCCAAGATGGCCTGAGGGGTCCGCTGATGGGTGTAGACCTGCCAACGCTCTCCATCGGCCTCGAGAGTAACCGCCCCTGCCCGCTGGATGCGGATGGTCCTCTCGGGTCCCAGCGGGGCCTCTCGCGGTGGCTCCACGAGGTCTTCAGGGCGTAGGGCAATGCCGGCCTCCCGTAGCACGGCTTCCACCTGCCGCTGGCGGGTATGGACGGTGATCACCTGACCGTCTAGGTAGATGCGCACCGGGGGGCGGCGGGAGAGATAGCCGACCGTCAGCAGACTGCTCAGGAGGAAGATGACCAGAAAGGCGAGGCTGGCTCGATAGCTTTCTTTTGCCCGAATCATTGCGGGCATCCACCACGTCTTTCGAAAGCGCACCGGGCCCCCATTGGCTCTTGTAAGAGGGAAAGAGGTGGTGGTCGTGCACCCCCTGTCGAACCGGCCCTCAGCGACTTACCCGGACCTTTCGGCTCTGGCCAGGCACCCCTGCGGCACCCGGAGGGAACTCCTTACCGTTGCTTCCTCTCGGACCTGGCGGGGTTCGGAGGCCTCCGCCGCGCAGGACCCAACCTTCATCGCCGTCGGGCCAGGGCAGGCTCGCTGGAGCACGGCCCTCGAGGGGGAGTTCGACCCCGCTATGGCGGATTGCGGGTACAGGGCACCGCCAGCTCCCCGTCTAGCACGACCACCGCCCGTAGTTTAATCCAAAAGGGCCGAACTGTCAACAGAAAAACGTATCTAGCCTACCCTCCCGCAGGTCACCGGTCGAGGGCGCTTTCAGCCCCGATGGGCTATTTGAAGCACGGTTTCGCGTCGGAAACGCGCCTAACCTGCGGGAGGGTGAACAGTTACAGAAAAACCCCGGATCGCCTCCGATCCGGGGTCTACACGAACGAGGAGACCAGGCGGAGAGGGTGGGATTCGAACCCACGGGGCATTGCTGCCCACGCGCTCTCCAGGCGCGCGCCTTAGGCCAGACTAGGCTACCTCTCCCCGTTACCTGCTAGATTATACCACTGGCTTTTGCCTTTGGCAAACTGGCAGTGTACTTATCAGCGCCTCACCCCCGGAGATTCCCGAGGTCTAGCAAGCGGCCCTGAGAGGCGACATGCTCACCTTTCCGAGGGCACCCCAAGGCGAAGCTCTCTTCGTGGAGACCTCGGGAGTCTGGGTCTTGCTTGAGCCTGGATAAGCCCTATTGGCAAGGGGAATCCTGCTCGGCCCCTGAAAAAAAGAGGCGCTTGAGCTGTTGCAGCCCAGCGCCCCCCTTCAGAGGAGAGAGCGTTTCGGGGGGAACAGGACCGGGCGCGCGGAACTCGATCCTTCCCCCCTGCCGGTCCCTACCCTATAGGGTAGCCCAAAAATGTGTAAATTCCGTCGGAGAAAGGACAAAATTTGGTTAGAACCTGCTCGCTATGCATTCACGATGACAGGGAGGTTTTGCTTGCCCACCTCGGAAAGACAAGGTATAATCTGTCATAACGGCAGCATCGGGGGGCAGGTCCCACGAGGCTGCTTGTGGCTTCCCTTCAGCATCAGGAGAGGTGTGCGATGGCAACCCCAGTGAATGCCGAAGCTCGTGAGCCCCGGGAGCAGATCCGAGAGGTTGCCCTCCAAGTCTTCCAGGAGCAGCGGGATGCCCTCTGGCGGGAGATCGTGGAAGGCGAGCTCGGGCGCTTGCGGCGAACCTTCGAGGCGGAGTTCCGGCAGGTGTGGAGGGCTATCGAGGCGTTAACCGAGGCCCAGAGACGTTCTGAAGCGCGGCTGAGCCGGCTGGAGGCCACCGTCCAGGCCCTGGCCGAGGCCCAGCAGCGAGCCGAGGAGCGGCTGAGCAAAGTTGAAGAACGGCTGAGCCGGCTGGAGGCCACCGTCCAGGCCCTGGCCGAGGCCCAGCAGCGTACCGAAGAAGCTCTGGCCCGTCTGGCCGAGGCTCAGCAGCATATGGAAGAGCGCCTGGACCAAGTAGACAAGCAGCTCAGCACCATCGGCAACATCTTGGGACTAGACGCTGAGGGAGATGCCCAGGAAATCCTTACCTTCATCCTGGAGCAAAAGGGATACCGCTTGCTAACTCCCCCCCACGGCCTGGACATAGACGGCGAGGTGGACCTAGTGGTGCCGGTGAAGACACCGGAGGGAGGACAAGCCTGGATCGTGCTGGAGGCCAAGAAGCGGGTTCGGCTTAAGGAATTGCGCCGTTGGGCAAAGCGGTTGCAGTCAGAGGCTTTCCTCCGGCGCCTGAAGAAGGCGGGCGTCGCCAAGCCAGTGATCCCCTACCTCTTTGGGCTGCGCGTCTACGCCGTCGTGGACACCGAGGCCCGCAAGCTGGGCATCGGCGTGCTGGACCCCGATGGAGAGCGGGTGGCCCCCCGGGCGATACGCTGACCGGAGCGGAGCAGCCCACCGTCTCCCCTTCTACAACCCGATCCCTGAGTGGTCTATGAGCGCCCACTGCCCCAGTTGTGGCCGCTTCGTTGGCCCTTACGAGCGATGTCCCTACTGTGGTGCCAACCTCGCCGGCCGCCTCTCCCTCCGGGTTCTCAAGCTCGGCGCCCTGATCCTAGCCCTGGCCGGGTTCGCCCTCCTCTGGTTCGTCGCTGCCCGCTCTTCCATCCCCACCCTCTCCCCTCACGAGATCGAGCGGATGATGAACCTGGCCTACGTGCGGGTGGTGGGGCTGGTCACCCAAGGACCAAGTTACGATCCCGAGACGGCCTACCTCAGCTTCCGGCTAGAGGATAATGGCGGCGAGGTTCGGGTGATCGCCTACGCCAACGAGACCCGCGCCCTCCTGGAGGCCGGCCCTCTCCCCGGCCTAGGGGACTGGGTGACTGCCGTCGGCACCCTCCGCATCCGCGAAGGGACCCCCACACTGATCCTCGACGCCCCCCATCGGCTGACGGTCACCCGGCCAGAACCCAGTCCCCGCGCTATTGCAGAGGTCGGCCCTCAGGATGCGTTTCGCCGGGTTACCGTGCGCGGTCAGGTGCGCGGCAACCGCCGGCCCTACGCCGGGCTGACCCTCCTGCGGCTGCGCGACGCGACAGGGGAGGTCGAAGTCGCCATCTCCGATGATGTGACGGCGCTGACAGGCCCCCTGGAGGTGCCCCCGATCGGCCAAGCCGTTCAGGTCACCGGCACCGTCACCCTCTACCGGGATCGGCCGCAGATCAGCTTGACCGATGCGGCGGAGATAGCGTCGCTGGAGGAGCCGGTCCCCATTGCCGAGCCCATCCCTATCGCCGGCCTGGGCAGCCGGGTAGGCCGTTGGGTGGAGGTGAGGGGGCAGATCCGACGGCTCTCCCCCTTCTCGGCCGGCCTCAAGGTGACGCTGGAAGACAGTACGGGACAGACAACGCTCCTCCTCTGGCAATCGGTCTACGAGACGCTGACCGACCCGGGGGCTTGGCAGGAGGGGGCGACGGTGGTGGCCCAGGGGGAGGTCAACCGCTATCGAGGTGAGATGGAGGTGGTGCCGGAGCTAGCTGGTGACGTGATGGTGGTGGCTC
>WFUY01000518.1 GCA_015484715.1 Thermoflexales bacterium
CCGCGCCCGGGCCTCCCGCCCCCGCCAGGCCCGCAGCGCCTCGCCGGCGATGCGCCCCTGGGCCCGCAGGATCGCCCGCCAGTGCCGACGCCAGAGGGAGCCGGGGCAGTCCTTGGCCAGCAGGTAGATGAAGTTGCGCCCATCGTAGAAGCTGGCGGTCGCCCCGCCCCCCGTCGCGCTCAGCTTGTGGTAGACGAGGGCCTGGGGCAGGTAGAGGACCCGCCAGCCGGCCAACTGGGCCCGCCAGGCCAGATCCACGTCCTCGCAGGAGTAGAAGAAGGCTTCGTCCAGCAGCCCGATCTCCCGCAGCATCGTCCGCCGGTAGGCGGCGCTCCCCCCGCAGGCGCTGAAGACGTACCCTTCCTCGTCGTACTGCCCCTCATCCCGCTCCCAAACGCCCCGGTTGCCGGGGATGCCGTCGAGACGGTAGAAATCACCGGCGGTGTGCAGCACCTCCCGGCGGTCAAAGAGGCGCATCTTGCTGGCGATGATCCCCACCTCGGGATGACGGGCGAAGCCATCGGCGATGGCCGCCAGCCAACCGGGGTCCGCCTCGGTGTCGTTGTTCAGCAGGACGACGATCTCCCCCCGCGCGGCCCGCATCCCGGCGTTGCAGGCACCGGCGAAGCCCCGGTTCTCCCCCAGCGCCAGCAGCCGCACCTCGGGGTAGCGCCGGGCGAGCAGGGCCTGGGAGCCGTCGGTGGAGCCGTTGTCGGCGACGATGACCTCGAAGCGGGGGTAGCGTTGTCGGCGCAGGCTCTCCAGGCAGTCGGGCAGGTGGTGGGCTCCGTTCCAGTTGGGGATCACCACCGAGATGAGGGGCGACGACAGGCTCATCCGTACCCCGTGACCTCCAGGAAGTCGGCCACGGCCTCCTGCCAGGGGCGCAGCCGGATGCCCAAGGCGGCCGCAGCCGTGTTGCGCAGCGGGGTGTAGGGCGGCACGCGGGAGGCACGGGGGTAGTCGGCCAGGGTGATCGCCTCCACGGGGACCTGCTCCCGGCCCGTCAGGCGCAGGATCTCGCGGGCGAAGTCGTAGCGGGAGGTCACGCCCTCGTTGACCAGGTGGTAGACGCCGTAGGCTCCGGTGCCGATGAGGGCGACGATGGCCTCGGCCAGGTCGGCGGCGTAGGTGGGGGAGCCCACCTCGTCGGTCACGACCCGCAGAGCACCCCGCTCGTCGGCCAGTTGCACGATCCGGTGGGGAAAGTTGCGCCCGCCGGCGGCGTAGAGCCAGGCGGTGCGGACGATGTAGAAGCGGTCCAGGAGGTTCTGGACGTACCACTCGCCGGCCCGCTTGGAGCGCCCGTAGGGGTTGATGGGGCGCGGGGTGTCCCATTCGTCGTAGGGCTCGCCCTTGCTCCCGTCGAAGACCTCGTTGGTGCTGACGTAGAGCAGGGCTGCGCCGACGGCCTGGCAGGCCAGAACGACGTTCTGGGTGCCCAACCCGTTGACCCGGTACGCGGCTTCAGGGTCCCGGGCACAGCCCTCCACGTCGGTCATCGCCGCACAGTGGATGACCAGGTGGGGGGCGAAGTCGGCGATCGCCTGGGTGATCGCTTGGCGGTTGGTGATGTCGTGGTCGGGCCGGCCCACGCCCATCACCTCTTCGTCCTTCAGGAGGGCCATCAGGGCCCGGCCCAACTGCCCCCGGTGTCCGGTGATCAGAATGCGCATCGTTCGCTCTCGTGAGGGTGCTTGCTCGTCGCTCTTTCCGGCGGTTCCACCCCTGGCTCCCACGCTCTGCGTGGGATGGTCCAACCTCGGGGCGGTCCGTTGACCGGGGGGATTATAACACAGGGGCCGGAGAAGGAAAAGCGTTGTCGGGCAGGGGGGAGTGTGTTAGAATTCCGGCAGGAGGTGACCGGATGCGCTTCGACGTCTTCACCCTCTTCCCGGAGATCTTCGAGAGCCCCCTGCAGGTGAGCATCCTCAAGCGGGCCCAGGAGATGGGGCGGCTGGAGGTGGTGCTCCACAACATCCGCGACTACGCGACGGACAAGCACCACGTCACCGACGACACGCCCTACGGAGGCGGCGGAGGGATGGTGATGAAGCCGGAGCCCATCTTCGCCGCCGTGGAGAGCGTGCTGGGAGAGGCGTTGGGGGAGGTGCCGGTGATCCTGCTCACGCCCCAGGGCCGGCTCTTTACCCAGGACGTGGCCCGGGAGCTGGCCCGCCACGAGCGCATCGCCCTCATCTGCGGGCGCTACGAGGGGGTGGACGAGCGGGTGCGCCAGCACCTGGCTACCGATGAGATCTCCATCGGGGACTACGTGCTCACGGGGGGGGAGCTGCCGGCCCTGGTGATCATTGACGCCGTGACGCGGCTCCTCCCCGGGGTGCTGGGCGATCCGGGGGCGCTGATCGAGGACTCCCACACCTGGGGGCTGCTGGAGTATCCCCACTACACCCGGCCGGCCGTCTTCCGAGGGTGGGCAGTGCCGGAGGTGTTGCGCTCCGGCCACCACGCCGAGATCGCCCGCTGGCGGCGGCAGCAGGCCCTGCGCCGGACCTGGGAGCGCCGGCCCGACCTGCTGGCGAAAGCGGCCCTCAGCGAGGAAGATCGCGCCTTCCTGCAAACCTTGGGATGGAATGCGGGTGATGAGCTGGTCAACGAATGGGAGAACGAATAAACGAATGGCAGATGACCTGGTGGAATGGGAAGCTTATCACCAAGCCTATCAAGAGTGGTTAGAACGCTGGGCGGCGTGATCGCAACCGCCCGGAAAGCACGTGATAGAATTATCACTTTGCGGCGACTGACAATGACAAGTTGGCCGCGCTAGTGGCGGCAGTCGAAGCTGAAATCAAAAAATGAGACGATTAGCAAACATAATAGGAAGCCTGGTAGGTCTGCTGGTGCTAGGAGCGCTGGTAGTGGCCCTGGCCTTGACGTTTGGAAGGTTGCCAAAGCAAGCAAAGCAAGCGTCACAGGCTTTTCAATCGCCTATCCAGACGCCGACGCAGCTCCCTTATCCGCCACCAGAAACGCCAACACCAGCCGGTCCACTGGCCACACCTACTGTAGCCCCAACATCTATACCCCGCTGTACGTTTGTGGCCCGTCCGGCGCCTGCCGCGTCTGCAACACCTTTGGAGGCTTACCGGTTTTCCGAGCCTCAAGTTGTGCTGACGCACACATCGGCCATTGGCATCGCCGGATGGTTGCCGGATGGGCAACGCTTGCTCATCACTCGGCGTATTCCCGGACAGTCTAGGGAATATGTCGAGGTCTTCAACACCCGCACCGGTGAACTCCAGCGGTATGGAGAACGGCATAGTCTACCTGGCAAACCAGTGTGGTTAGCGGCTCACCAAGCTGTGGCCTTTGCCGATGTGGGGCCAGATAAGCAGGTGGTATTGCGCATCAGCCAGGGGAAGGCGGAATCTGTGCAAACACCAGTTTCCGGCTTGACCGGTTCCTTTCTGGGGGTCAGCCCTGATGATGGGCAGTTAGTGTTCTTCACTCAGGCGAGCCAGAACCGTCCTGAAGTCCTGGATCTGGCTCAGCCCCAGCGGGCCATCCTCCCTGCCGTGCTACCGCTGATGCGATGGTCCCCCTATCGGATTAGTTGGCATCCACAAGGGCATCAGATCGCTTTTTACAATGAGACAGGCTTCTACCTGGCCGACTTGCCTTCGGGGCGCGTGTGTGAGGTTGATCTTGGTTTTGAAGAAAGCGAAGCCCGATACGGAAAACGGTGGGCCTTTTATGCGCAGTGGAGTCCAAACGGACGCTATCTAGCCATGTTAACGACCGTTGGCAACCTGCCTATAAGGTTTAGCGACCTCATAATCTTAAACACCCTTACAGGCGAGCAGCGGCTTATCCCCCCATTCGTTTACATTAATCCAGGGGAGCACTACGTTCAGGACATAGCATGGGCTCCAAATAGCCAGGTTTTGGCTGTACTGGCTACTGTAGAGTATCGTGATGGGACGACTTGGGAGGGTCTCTATCTTGTTGATAGTGTAACTGGACGAACTAAAGCCATGCTGCCCCGTATGGTATTCCCGGCGGGTGATGCTGGCTGGAATCTATCTTGGTCTCCGAATGGTAAATTTCTTGCTGTGACCTGCCTATATGGTCCATTGTGTTTGATAGAAACAACATCGCCATAAGGAGGACATTATGCCACGCACTCGGTTTGGGATTCTTCTATTGAGCTCTTTTCTTTTGGGGATTATCGGATCGCTCCGTGCTTTTGCCTCTTTTAGTCCGCCGTCCAATATCTCCCTGCGGGTGTATAGATTGGAGTCAAGTGGCGCTCTCTGGGTAGATCCCGCTACTGGAGGCTATCATCTTTGTTCAACCAATGATACATACTACGGATGCACGGCGTTTGTCGGCAATCCTGGGTACTCTTATCGCCGTAGATGACCCCATTAGCTCCCACCCCGACATCGTTCAGGATGGTCACGGTCGCGGGATGAGCCAGAAGGGGGCCAGCCGATGGGCACGCGGCAATCTCAGTTACAACATCAACCAGGATTTGGGAGCGTGGAGCGTGCGCTGGGAACGGGCAGAGCAGATTTTGGTGCATTACTATAGTGGTAAGATGGGATATGGTGCGTCTTTACGCATCAACATCGCTAGGGAAGAAATTAAAGCCAGAAGAATGGGATGCTTTGATAGAAAGTACCGCGGTGGTCGACTTTTGGTTTAGTGAACAGGAACCGGCCTGGTTCACGCAAGATGTAAAGCTTTGTAGGGGGTATATAC
>WFUY01000519.1 GCA_015484715.1 Thermoflexales bacterium
CCCCCATCCCCTCACCTACGTTGACGCCCACGCCCTACCCCACGCCCGACGGTCAGTCGCGGGTGGTGCGGGTGCCCATCCTCATGTACCACCGCATCAGCGTGCCGCCGCCCGGTGCCGATCGCTACCGCCGCGACCTCAGCGTGCCGCCGGAAGTCTTCCGCGCCCAGCTTCTCTACTTGAAGGCCCAGGGATACCAGACCGTCTCGCTGCTCGACCTGGTGTACGCCCTCACGCGGGGCACGCCGCTGCCCCCTAAGCCTATCATCATCACCTTCGACGACGGCTACCGTGACAACTACGAGAACGCTTTTCCCATCCTGCGGGAGGTGGGCTTTACGGGAACGTTCTTCGTTGTCACCAGCTTGGTGGACCAGGGCCACCCGGCCTACATGACGTGGGAGCAGTTGCGCGAGATGCGGGCGGCCGGCATGGAGATCGGCGCTCACTCGCGCGACCACGTGGAGTTGCGGGGGCGCTCCCTCGACTACCTGGTGTGGCAGGTGCTGGGCGCCAGCCAGGCTATCGAGGCCCAGTTGGGCTTCCGCCCCTATGCCTTCTCCTATCCCAGCGGCGCCTACGACGACTTGGCCGTGCAGGTGGTGCGCTCGGCCCACTTCTGGGCGGCGGTGACCACGCGGGGCGGCATCACCCACCGCACCGAAGACCTGCTGACCCTCAAGCGCGTGCGCGTGCGCGGCAATTGGGGGGTGGAGGAGCTGGCCTGGGCGCTCTCCTATTGGGAATCCGTAGACCGCTGACGAACTCCTCCTTGGACTCTCTCCTTGCCGGAAAGAACTGGCTGCCCCTTTGCGAAGACACGCTCCTGACGTTTTCCTGACGGTTCGATGCTAGATTGTGTCCGGCATTAAAGAGCCTATTTGCACATCTGGCGCACGAATGAGACCGAGGAGGAGAATCATGTCACGCGCCTTTGATCGGGTCCGAGGCATGTTGGTCGTGTTATTGGGGGCGCTCTTCTGGGGAGCACTGATCGCCTTCATGCAGGCCGCGCCGGTCGCAGGGGGCGGCTCCACGATTCAGGTGACCACCACGCACGACGAACTCAACAACGACGGCGACTGCTCCCTGCGGGAGGCGGTTCAGGCGGCCAACACCGACGCGGCGGTGGATGCCTGTCCCGCCGGCAGCGGACCCGACATCATCGTGCTGCCGCCGGGGACCTACACCCTGAACGACACCCTGGGGCCGATCAACCTGACCAGCACCCTGACCATCAGCCCCACCGGCAACGCCAGCAACACCGTGATTGACGGCGGCGGAGCCACGCAGTTGTTCAACGTCTCCTCCAGCGGCGTGGTCACCCTTACCAACCTGACCCTGCAGAACGGCAATGCAGGCTTAGCCGGAGCCGGAGCCGTCTGGAACAGTGGCACCCTACTGGTGAACCGCAGCGTTATCACCGGCAACACCAGCAGCGACGGCGGGGCTATCTACAACCGTGACGGGGTGCTGACTGTGATCAACAGCGCCATTGTCAACAACATTTCCAATGGTAGCGGCGGGGGCATTCTCAACAACTACGGCACGGTGATGATCACCAACACCACTGTCAGCGGCAACCGGGCCAAAGAGAACGGCGGTGGCCTGTACAACGATTATAAGATGTCCCTGTATAATGTGACCGTGGCCAACAACACTGCCGACTATGACGGTGACGGCAACGGTGACGGCGGCGGCATCTACCATTACAGCAGTTACTCGTTATATGCCAAGAACACGATTATTGGCGATAACACCGACGGCAGCGGCGGCTCGGGCACGGTGTCTCCCGACTGTTCCGCCTCTTGGGGTGGCATCCAATCCCTGGGCCACAACTTGCTGGAGAACACCTACGGCTGTTCCTGGACGGGCGGAACGGGCGACATCACCGGCCAGGACCCCAAACTGGCCCCCCTGGCCGACAAGGGCGGCCACACCTTCACCCACGCGCTGCTGGCGGACAGTCCGGCCACTGACGCGGGCGACAACGCCACCTGCCCAGCCACCGACCAGCGGGGCGTGGCCCGGCCCATTGACGGCGACAACGACGGCACCGCCACCTGCGACATGGGGGCCTACGAAACCCAAGGGGTGGCGCTGTCGAGCGTGCAGATTAGCGGGCCGAGCAGCGGGGTTGCCGGCCTGAGCTACGACTTCACGGCCACGGCCAGCCCCGTCACGGCCACGTTGCCCATCACCTATGTCTGGCAGGCCGACGGCCAGTCCACCATCACCCACACGACCCGCGCCAGCCTGACCGACACCGTCACCTTTAGCTGGGCCAGTGGCGGGAGCAAGGTCATCACCGTGACGGCGGTCAACGTAGGGGCGTCGGTGGTGAACACGCACACCATCACCCTGGCCGCTGTGCCCTACCTGACCATCACCAAGAGCGGCCCGGCTGGGGTGAAGTTCGGCGACGAGATTACCTATACC
>WFUY01000520.1 GCA_015484715.1 Thermoflexales bacterium
GGTCAGGAGGGTGCAGCCCCTCACGGTGACACCGAGGACATCTCACCGGGGCCTCCTGGAGGACGGTGTGGCGGGTTATGTGTCCCGTGTCGCGTGTTGCGTGCTGGGTCAGGCTAGGGCTTCATCGCAGCGGTCACGGTAGCCGCAGGCGCGGCACCGAGCCGGCTGATGGTGATCCCGATGCACTTCGGCGGCCTGACGGTCGGCCCGCAGCCGAGCCAGGGTCTGCATGAGGTGTTCCCGCAGCGCCGGGGTGTAGTCCACCGCCACCGTCCGGTCCGCGTACCGGATGAGGCCGTAGGGCGGGCGTTGGCCCGTCTGCGCCTCAACCAGATGGCAGTAGGCGGCCAGTTGCAGGAGGTGGGAGCGGTACGGCCCTCGGGCCGGCGCCCGCCCCGACTTGACCTCGACAGGGATGAGGGTCCGGCCCTGGCGCACCAGGTAGTCGGGCCGGCCCACCAGGCGCAACCGGGGATCATAGAGGGCCTCCTGGACAGGGAAGGCGTCTCCCACGTCGGCGTAGACGATCTGGCCGTGGGGCAAGCCGGCTGCCGCCCACCGCCGCCGGCTCCACCAGAGCCCGATCAGCCCCACTACCAGAAAGGCGAGAGCCAGTCCCAGGAAGAGCACAGCACCTCCTTCCGGTCTCAGCCGAGGGTGAGGAGCGCCAGCAGGGCGGCCAGGAGGGCGAGGGCGAAGAAGAAGAGGGCCAGCCGCCAGGCCCACACGCCCTGAGCCGCTCCCCGCCCATGCTGCCGGTGGAACCGGGTGCCGGCTTCCAGGCGTGCCGTCTCCGATGGCGACACGCCCTGGACGTGGCCCAGCCACCAGGCCCGGGCGCAGTAGGCGTAGGCCCCGATCTCGCTGGCCCGGACAACGGGCGGGTCAGCGCTCTTCCGACGCTTTCGGGGGTTCACCGGTCACCCGCTCCTCAAAAGCTTGGAGCGCCCGCTGGAGCTGCTCCTGCCGGATGCTCAGGGTCAGGTCCCCTCGGGTGCGCTCCAGCACGCCCCGCAACTGGTCCATCCGACGGCGCAGCCCTCCCGTGATGGCGTCGGGGAAGTCGAAGGTGACCAACAGGCCGTAGATGGCGTCCATCGCCTCCAGGAGCTGCTCGGCCTCTTGGGAATGGCCGCGCCGGATGATGTCGAGGGCACGGCGGCGCATCTCGCTGGCGGCCTCGGCCAGGCCGTTGAGGTAGGCCGGGTACTCGACGCCCAGAGCCTCGGGCTCCGGCAGCGGACTGTGGTGGGCCAGAGCAACGGTGATGTGGGCCTCGGCCATTTCCTTGAGGGCGTCCTGGGTGTAACCGGCGTAGAAGATGGCCGGATGCGCTGCCGTGTCCTCCCGAATCCGAGCCGCCACCGCCCGGGCCTCGGCCAGCAGCCGTTCGGCCTCGTCGAAGTTGTTGCGATGGCTGGCCCGGATGGCGGTAGCACAGAGGCGGGTCAGTTCGCGGGAGCGGCGCAGGGTCTCCTCGCGCACCTGGTTCTCCGCCTCAAAACGAAGACGAATCCGCTCCAGGATGGGTTCCAGGTTCTCCATCAGGCAGGTCCCTTGCTTTATTGGTGAGGGGATTCGGCAGAGCCGTTGACGAGGCGGTCATAGGCCCCCCGCCAGAGATCCGGCGAACGGGTCAGGCGGGTGACCTTGATGTCGGCAAAGCGAGGCAGCAGGTCCATCAGGAGGCGGGGCAGGAGGTCCCATGCTTGATGGCGCAGCACATCTTCCAGATCCTCGGCCATCTGGCCCACCCAGGCCCATTCTCGGCGGAAGCGATCGGCCTTCAGCCAGTAGTCCCGCCGCTCCCACGCTTGGGCCGAGCGCTCGTTGACCTGGCCGATCTCCCGCAGGCTGTAGACCAGCAGGGCGGCCATATCCTTCGCTTCTTCATCCACTTGGGGCTTCTGGCTCAGGTGGCGCAAGAGTTCGGCGATGGTGCGCCGGTGGTAGTTGCGAATCCGAGCCGGACTCTGAGTGTGTACAATCCGTCCCATGATTCCTCCGTCGGAATCAGGCCGCTACGAATCGGTCGGAGAGCCATCCGGTCCAATGATAGCAGAATCGTTCCAAAAAGGCAAACGCCGGTGCGTTGCAGCCTCGTAACCATCTCGTAACACGATCGTAATCCCACACGGGCCAGTCTATGGTATGATAAGGCCGTCGTAGGGCACCCTGACCCCGGCATCAGGGGTGGTGTGGTTCCGCGCCGCCACACCACAGCCCTACGACACAAAAGGCCCTCCGCGACCAAGCGGGGGGCTTTTTGTATGGTTGCCCAACGCCAAGGGCCTGGTCCCTCCGGCGAGGACCAGGCCCTTGCCCGTTTCTCCGACAGGTGCTCAGCCTGAGACGTTCCGCTCCCGTGGCCAGGAGAGGAGGGCCCGCCGGATGGCGGCAGCGCCTGCCACGTCGCCAACGGCTCGGCGGGCCACGGCCAGATGGGCCAGGAGGTCCTGATCGTCGGGGGCCAGCCGCAGTGCCCGCTCCAGGGCCTCTATCGCCTCGAAGGGACGGCCCTGGCGCAGGAGGGCAACGCCCTGACGATACCAGCCATTGCCATCGGCCGCTATGCTCTGTTCCGGTCCTGACCACGATCCCTCGTGCCGATCCATTCCAGGCCGGTCAGAAGCCCATCGCGTTGGATGATGATCACGCATCGCTGAAGCGGGCGAAGATCTCAACCCCGTGGATGGCCATGCTGTGCAGGAAGATCAGGTGCAACAGGTCTCCAGGATGGGGGTAGGCTCCGATCTTCTCGGCCGCCTCCACGGGTAGGTCGTAGGTCTCGACACAGTTGACGGGCAGCAGGACCCGATCCGCCTTGCGCTGCCAGGCGTTGGCCCGCAGCCGCAAGTAGAGGGCCAACTGATAGGTGCACATATCGGTCACGTCGCCGACGACGATGAAGGTGGTAACCTCCGGATGCTCGTCCAACCAGGCCGGCAGCCGCGTGTTCAAGTTGGAACTGATGGAATTCTTGGAAATGCGCACGAACTGGTCGGCGAAGGGAAGGGCTTGAAGTTCCGGGATCGTCTCGCTCTCCGGGGTTCCGGCAACAGCGTGAGGGGGGAAGCTGCCGAACTCGACGGCTTCGGGATCGTGGGTGTCCTGGAGCAGGACGAAGTGGCGCACCCCCAGGTCGTAGGCCCGCTGGAAGAGCCGGACGATGGGCTGGGCGATGCGGGCCACCCGGGGGCTGGCCAGGGGACCCTCGTAGAGAAAGCCCTTGATGACATCCACCGAGAGGACGGCCACGCGCTCCGGGTCCGTGATGACGGCGGAAAGCTCCTGGGTCGGCAGGTTGTTGTACCAATTGACCAGCCACTCCAGGAAGGGTTTGCTCTCCTGAATCAAGGTTTGTGCGTCCATTGGTTCCTCCTATGGCGTTAGTGTCAAAAATACACTAACTTGGGGCGAAAAAGAAAAGGGGCAAGTTGGTGTATTCTTTACACCAAGTATAC
>WFUY01000521.1 GCA_015484715.1 Thermoflexales bacterium
CCCTGAGCCCGCCCGACACGCTAGGCGTCGGGTTGGGGGAGCGTCCCACCTGCAACCTGCAAGTGCGCCCGCTCAGCCCTTACCCGGTCATCCTGGTGTGGGGCAGCGCCGGTGCCCACCTCTCCCTGCTCCACCTCTTCCGCTGGGACGGTCGGGCCTACCAGGTCGTGGGGGCCTTCGGGGGAGATGGTGGGATTTCCTTCGTCGCTCTCGACCCGGGCTCCGGGTTGCCTCAGGAGATCATCGTCCGGCAGCGGGGAGACCCGGATCGCTTCGATCGGGAGGAGGTCTGGCGGTGGGACGGGGAACGCTACCGGCTGGACCGCTCGCGCTACGTCTTCAGCGCCCTGCGGGCACGGGGTGCTCCCTATCCCGACCGCTCCCCAGGGGACGCGGTCATCTCCTTCTACCTGGCCATCAACGACCGGGACCTGCCGGGGGCCTACGCCCTCTTCACGCCCCGGGCCCAGGCCAGTCGGCCCCGGGAGCGGTGGTACGCCGGATTCGCCACCACGCTGGGCGTCGAGGTCAACGAGGTCCGAACCATCAGCGAGACCGCCGAGGACACGGCCACCATCGTGGTCCGCATCCGGGCCCAGGACAATCGGGGAGGCCGTGTTGAGGTGACCTCCTGGGAGGTGACCTGGACCGTGGTCGCCACGCCCGACGGCTGGCGGCTGGACCGCTCCGCCCCAAAGCGGATCGGGAGCGAGTGATGGGATTGCTGGAGCCCGGCGAGATCCCCTGTTGCGTCATCGGGGAGGCCAGCATCCCACGAAGGCCGCCACGCCTTAGCTCAAAGGAGGATGCCCATTAACCGCAATCGCCAACCTATGCCTGTCCAACCCCCGGCGGAGAGGGCTTTCCTCGTCGGGATAGAGCGCAGGGACCGACCCGGCCTCCTGCCCGTGGAAGAGTCGCTGGCCGAGCTGGCCCAACTGGCCCGCACGGCCGGCCTGGCCGTCGTCGGACAGACCTACCAGCGGCTCCGACGCCCCGACCCGGCCACCTTCATCGGCTCCGGCAAGGTGGAAGAGGTCAAGGCGCTCCTGGAGGAAACGGCCGCCGACGTGGTTATCTTCGACGAGGAACTCTCTCCCCGCCACCAGCGGGAACTGGAGAGGGCCTTCGGCGAGGAGATCAAGGTCCTGGACCGCACGGCGCTTATCCTGGACATCTTCGCCCAGCACGCCCACACCCGTGAGGGGGCGCTCCAGGTGGAGCTGGCCCAGTACGAGTACCGGCTGCCCCGGCTGACCCGCCAGTGGACCCACCTGGCCCGCCAGGTGGGCGGTCGTGCCGGCGGTGCGACCGGGGGCGTCGGGGTGCGCGGCCCCGGCGAGACCCAGTTGGAGGTGGACCGCCGGCGCATTCGGGAACGGATCGCCCACCTGAAGCGGGAGCTGGAGGCGGTGCGGGCTCACCGAGCTCGCTACCGTTCCCGCCGTCGCCGGGCCGCCGTCCCCGTTGTCGCCCTGGTCGGCTACACCAACGCGGGCAAGTCCACCCTCCTCAACGCCCTCTCCGGGGCCGATGTCCTGGTGGAGGACAAGCTCTTCGCCACCCTGGATCCGACCACCCGCCGGGTAGCGCTGCCGGGGGGGCAGACCGCTCTCTTTACCGATACCGTCGGCTTCATCCAAAAACTCCCCACCCAATTGGTCGCCGCCTTTCGGGCCACGCTGGAGGAGATCGCCGAGGCAGACCTGCTCATCCACGTCCTCGATATCACCCATCCTCACGCCCTGGCCCAGAAGCGGGCCGTCGAGGAGACGCTGCGGGAGATCGGTGCCGGCTCGGTTCCGGTTATCCTGGCCCTGAACAAGGTGGACCTACTGCCGGAGGGCAAGCGGTGGGTTGCCGACGGGGAGGTCGCTCCTTCCGCCTTCGGCCTGCCTGCCGAGGGTCCTAACCCTGGCCCTTCCGACGAGAGGTTGGCCCTGCTCCACCAGGGGATCCCCATCTCCGCTGCCCAGGGATGGGGGCTGACGCGCCTCCTCTCTGAGGTACAGACCCGCCTCTTTGAGGCTATGGCCTTCGTCGTCGTCCACCTGCCCTACCGGGCCGGGGACCTGATCGCCCTCTTCCACGAGCAGGGTGTGGTGGAGGAGGAACAGCACGAACCCGACGGGGTGATGCTGATGGGCCGACTGCCCCATCGGCTGTTGGCCCGGTTCCGCCCTTACGTAGAGCAAGCGATGGCACCAGCCCAGACATTGGAGGAGTAGGGATATGACCCAACGGATCTCCCAATGGCTCTCCGACTTCGCCAACTTTATGGCCCAGGTGCGAGGGTTGCCCCACATCATCGCCATTGTCCTGGTCATCCTGAACTTCATCTTTGGTTTTATCCCGGCCTTGGAGTGGTGGGCCAAGCACGATGTACTGCTGCACGTCGCCCTCCTGCTCGCCTTCAGTGGCTCCCTGCTCGCCTCGGCGCTGTAGAGAGGACCTGGGAGAGCAACCGATATGGAAGGCTCCATCATTGCTGTTGACTTGGGAGGCACTTGGCTGCGGGTGGCCCGCTACCGGGCCGATGGCACCCGCCAACAGCGCCTCAAGATGGCCACCCGCGCCGAGGAGGGGGCCGAAGCGGTGATCGAGCGGGTCGTCCAGGGCGTGCAGGCCGTTCTGCCGGAGGACGGAAGGGTCAAGGCCGTCGGTCTGGCGATGCCCGGTCCCCTCGACCCCTACCGGGGCGTCGTCATCGAGGCCCCCAACCTGCCCGGCTGGGAGCGGGTTCCCATCCGTGACCGGCTGCAGGAAGCCTTGGGCCTGCCTGTCTACGTGGGAAATGATGCCAACCTGGCCGCATTGGGCGAGCACCGCTATGGGGCTGGACGAGGCGTGGGCAATCTGGTCTACATCACGGTGAGCACCGGTGTGGGGG
>WFUY01000522.1 GCA_015484715.1 Thermoflexales bacterium
CACCCTGGGCATCCTGAGCGGGCTGGCGGTGGGGCTCGATCCCGACTTCAACGTCTGGGAAGCGCTCCAACCCTTCGCTCAGGAGTTGGTCTGGGAGGAGGTGGGCCGGGCGGGGGAGAGGGTTCCGGCCTTGCTGCTGACCTTGTTGGAGACGCTGAGGGAACTCCTTCAGGTTTCCCTGCGGTTGCCCGGTCGGATGGATCGCTACCTGGACCTGGCGGTGCGGGGGGAGCTGACGGTGCAGGTGCAGCCGGCGACGGGGATGACCCGCTCCCTAGAGCGGCTGGAGCGGAGCATTGTCCGGCTGGCCTGGATGGTGGGCTTCGTGGGGTTGTTGCTGGCCGGCGTGCAAAGCTATGGGGCCGGCCTCGACCACCTGGGAGTGCTTCTGCTCGCCGCCGCTTTCCTTGCCCTAATGCGTTTCCTCTGGCTGGCCCGGCAGTGAGAAACCTACTCCAGGTCAATCCTGCCCCGCCGCCGCCCCTTCTTCGGGGGAGGTGCCCCCACCATCCGCACCAGGGCGGTGTCAATGAGGACCTGGACCGCCTGGCGCAGTTCCGCGTGGGCCTCTTTCCGATGCTCCCAGAAAGCATCAGGGAACAGGCTGCGCCAGGCCCGGATGTAGGCCCGGCCGGCCGCCCGGGCGTGGTGCCAGAAGAGATCTGCACTCCCTCGCCTTCTCCATCGGCGTGCCATGCTTCCTCTCCGGTATCTTTCAGCCTACCCTCCCGCAGGTCACCGGTCGAGGCCACTTTCAGCCCCGATAGGCTGTTTGAAGCACGGTTTCGCGTCGGAAACGCGCCTGACCTGCGGGAGGGTGAACCGTTACCCTCTCCGGTTCCCCCACTCTGCGGTCTCGATCTGAGCGGATTATAAGACCGGGACGGGAACCCGTCAAGAACACCCCTTGGCGTCCGCCCCCCTCCACGTTGACGCGGAGGGGGGCGGCTTGACGTTAGGGTGGGACCGGAACCTGTTGGAAGGTGTGGAGGGGCAGCTCGCGGGCTGCCCCTCCAATCCACAATCAATCTCCATCAACCTCCTTGGGTCACGCTCACGATGAGGGGCGACGCCGGCGCTCGACCCAGGCCAGGGCTCCCACCAGGAGGAGCGCGCCGGCCGACAAGGAGGGCGTGAGGTGGCCCATCGGCCCTGAGCGGCGTCCCTCCAGGGCGTCCAGCCGGGCCTCCAGCGCCTCGATCTGAGCCTGCTGGACGGCGTTCTCCTGCTCCAAGGCCTCCACCCGGGTGCGCAGTTCGGCGTTTTCGGCCTCGAGCGTCCGGTTGCGCTCGTAGAGCCCTTGGACGGCGGCCAGGGCCACGCCGCTGCTGTCCAGCGAGGCGATGTGCGTGTCATCGGCCCCCAGACCGAAAGCGGCGTAGAAGTCCTGGGCCGTGGGCCCCAGGTGGCGCACCGAGGGATCCTCGGCCTTGTAGTTCCAGGTGGTGATGGGCAGTTGGGCTACCTTCTCCAGCACCGCCTGGGGGTCTATCGGCTCGAAGTTCTCCTTGGCGTTGCGGTCGGAGACATCGGTCCAGACGCCGGCGTCGGAGAGGTACGCCCCGGTGGAGGTGCTGATGAAGACGCCGCTCCCGATGACGGGGGTGATGGCCCCTGTAGCCCGGCCAAACCAGATGCCACCGTTAGCCCGCACGACGAAGGTGTTGGCTGCCGGGGAGTTGATGTCGGCATTGGTGTTGTCGCCCCAGACGAAAGCGCCACCGTGGTTGGCCTTGGCCCGCCGCCCGGCGGCGAAGCTGTAGTCCCCGGCAGCGGTGTTGCTATGGCCACCCGGCACGGTGGCGGCGAGGCCGCTGGCGGTGTTGACGACACCCCCGCCCACGGTGGCCCAACCGCTGCTGGCGGTATTGCTGTCGCCCCCGCCCACGGTGGCAGCACCGTCGCTGGCGCTGTTGGCAGCACCCCCGCCCACGGTGGCATACTGGCCGGTGACGGTGATGTTGTAGCCACCGGCAATGGTGCCATAGGTGGCCGTGATCAGGTTGCTGAACCCGCCGCCGATGAACGACGTTCCAGCGCTTTGCTCAACCACGTTGCCCAGGCCGCCCACGATAGCGGAGGCAGGAGCCTTTGCCTGGTTCCCACCCTGGAGCACGCCGTCCGTGCCACCGCCACCCACGAAGGCTCCGCTGGCGCTGGCCACGTTGCCCACACCGCCGGCAACGGTGGTATCCTCGGCGGAGGCTGTGTTATTCTCGCCCCCGCCCACGAAGGCATGGGTGCCACTGACGGTGTTGAACGCGCCCCCGCCCACAGTGGCGTACTGGGCCGTCCCGGTGATCAGGTTGCCCTGACCACCTCCGATGACCGTGCCGGTGACGGAGGCCGTGTTCCAAGAGCCGCCACCCACGGTGGCGAAAGCGCCATTGGCGGTGTTGCCCTGGCCCCCACCCACGGTGGCGTACTGGGCCGTCCCGGTGATCAGGTTGCCCTGACCACCCCCGATGACCGTGCCGGTGACGGCGGCCGTGTTCCCAAGACCCCCGCCTATGGTGGCTCCGAAGTCGCTGGCGGTGTTGTCGGTGCCCCCGCCCACGGTGGCGAGGTTGCCGCTGGCGGTGTTGCCGCTGCCACCGCTCACGGTGGCGTTGATGCCGCTGGCGGTGTTGTTGTCACCCCCGCCCACGGTGGCATAATCAGCGGAGACCCGATTGATGTTACCTGAAGCACCACCACCACCGATGACGGCTCCCACCACCCCGGCGGTCACGCTGTTGCCGCTATAGCCGCCGATGAGGTTAGGGCTGCTGCCCGGCTCGATGCGCAAAGCCCGTTGGTTGTTGACCCGGACCTCCAGGGGCTGGCTGTCCGTGGTGCCCAGGAAGTTGGTGCCGGGGGTGGTGCCGGCGTTACCGGTCAGCGACCAGGAGCCCCCTCCCCCACCGGTGTCGTCCGTGCCGCAGACCCACTGGCTGCCATTCCACTCGGCGATCTGGCCGCTGCTGCACGAAAGCCCGGCCAGCGTGTCGTTGTCGCCATCGTCCAGGCCGGCCGGCACCCCCGTCAGCCCGCTCCAGGGGGCCTTCCGGGCGTAGGCCGCATAGGGAGCCGCCGTCAGCTTCTGCCGGCCCAGCGTCGTGTAGCTGCTCTCCGACGGCTTCTTCACCGCCACCTCCAGCCACAGGGCCGTGCCGTCGAAGACGCTTCCAAAGTCCAGTTCCACGCTGAAGAGACCCTCGCTCACGCTCACGCCGCTCTTGGTCACGGTGCTGCCCACCTGGGAGCCGCCCGTGCCGGCGTCGTAGAGCTTGAACTGGAAGTCGTAGGTGCCGTTGGCCAGGTTGTTGCCCTCGGTCAGCCGACCTTGGTAGGTGAAAGCGGTGCCCAGGGCCGCCGTCGCCCCCTGAGGCGCCGGCCCCTGGGCGCGGGCGGCCAGGGGGAGCCCGACCACCAGCCCCACCAACGCCAGCACAAGACCCAGACTGACCAGTAGGTACTTCCAACGTTGAGCTTGCATTGCCCTCCCTCTCTTTCTGACCGATTCGTCCCCTCGTCCTCGTTTCGTTCATCGGCGCCCTTGTCCGGCGGACCCACCGGCTGCTCACCGGTTCCGCAGGACGACAGGCAGGTAGACCTGGTAGCCGGCGGTGCCGGCCCCCCAGAAGCCGCCCACCAGGGTGTAGTTCCCTCCGGTGAGGGCCGTGCCGGCGTCGGGCTGGCCGACGGTGGCGCCGAGCGCATAGTTGCCGCCGCTCAGCGTTCCCCCACCGCCGTCGGCCGTCCACCACGAGAGGCCGTATCCGCTGCCCCCCTGGGCGTAGGCGATGCCCCCCACCACCGGTAGGGCGATCAGCATCACCGCCACCAAAACTCCCACGTACTTCCTGGGCATTCACACCCCCTTTCTCCCTCGTCCTATTGGACTCAACGGCGACCGATGGCAAGACCCTCTGGAATGCGCATCCACACCTCCTTTCCCCCTTGGCCTATCGAACCGTAAACGTCAACCGCTGCACCTCCTCGTCGTTGAGGAGCAGCACGACTTGGTGCTCCCCGGTCGGCCAGCCCGCCTCCGGCTGGAAGACGAAGTAGAAACCGGCCTCCGGCAGGTCCTCTTGGGCCGTCAGCGAGCGCGTGGCATCCTCGACAAGCTGGCCGCCTACGTACCAGTTGACCTCTAGACGCGAGTACTTGCCCATATCGGCCACGCCCACGACGTAGACCGCATCGTCGGGCGCGAAGGTGGTGGTCGGCTCCACCGGCTCATAGGTCTCCGGCGTCTCCTTCACCCCCTTGGCCAGGGTGACCTCGATGAGGCGGGAGGGGATGGCCTCCGGAGGGGGCACCACGGCGAAGGTGTAGGTGCCCGCCGGCGAACCGTTCAGGAAAACCTCGGCACGGTAGTTGGGGCTCACGGGAAGCGGTTCGGTGGGCGTCAGCGTGAAGTAGACACGCGTGTTCTCGCCGATGGAGAAGATGACGCCCTCGTTGGCTTCGGCCAGGTCCACGGTGGCAGAGGCGATCTCCTGATCGCGGACGTAGAAGCGGGCCAGCACCTCGCCCTCCTTGGGGCGACCCTTGATGGTGAGCAGCAGGTTGACAGTCTGCTCCGGTGTGAACGAGGTGGTCGGGTTGATGGGCTCCATATCCTCGCTCACATCTTGGGCAAAGGTGGCCTCCAGGATGGTCAGTCCGGCCTCTTTGCCGCCGCCCTCGCCGCCGCACTCGGTGCCGCCCTCGCCGCCGCCGCCGCAGGCCGTCGCTACGAGGGCCAAGATCAAAGCCATCCAAAGGACAAAACGTCTGTGTGTCATCAGGTTCCCTCCGTGTTTCAGAACGGTCTCGTGATTGGGTCATCGTACCGGTGGTCAGACGGGCATCGGGTGGTGTATCCCGCCCTATCGGATCACCAACGGCAGGTAGACCGAGTGCCCTCCATCGTCATCCTGGATGGTGCCCACGCCCCGGCCGTCGGCGATGGTGGCGTTGGTGGGGTTGGTCAGGTTGACGTAGAAGGTCTCGTTGCTCTCGTCCACCGTGTCGCCGCTGACCTGGACGGTGATGGTCTTGCTGGTCTCGCCGGCGTTGAAGGTCAGCGTGCCACTGGCTGCCGTGTAGTCGCTGCCGGCTGTGGCCGTCCCGTCGGCCGTCGCGTAGTCCACCGTGATGGTGTTGCTGCCGGCCTTGGAGAGGGAGACGGTGAAGGTGGCGTTGGTGGTCCCGCTGTCTCCCTCCGTCACCGTCACGTCGTTGATGGAAATGGACGGCGTGGGGAGCACCGGGTTGCTCCGGCTCCAGTCAGGGTCGGTGGCGAAGTCCGTCACCAGCGGCCAGAAGATGTTGGGCTGCGGACGGTAGAGGATCCACAGCTCGTGCGAAGTCCGCATCACCCGCTCGAAGACGATGTAATCCCCGTCCGGTGAGACCGAGAGCCCTTCGACGGACTCGTTGTTCAGCGCCAGCAGTTGCTTGTCGTTGCCGTTGGGATTGTACTCGTAGATCTGGCCGTCGGAGGTGGAGTAGACGAAGGTGGAGCCGTCCGGCAGCCAGGCTTGCTCCTCGGTGAGGGCTCCGAGAAACTGGGAATTGTTGACCAGCGTGGTGGCCGAGGAACTCCCCTCGGTGGTGAGGTGAATGCCAAACGTGCCGTTGACCTCGCCCTGGAAGAGCACCTGCTCCCTGTCCGGCGAGGTGGTGGCCGGTGACCAGTCCAAGTCGTTGCCGATGATGCCGGTGTTGAAGAGGGGCCGGCCCAGGAACTCGCCGTTCGCGTTGGCCCGCTTGGCCAACCCGGCCCCGGAGAAGCCCACCTCGGTGCTGTCCCACTTCCAGGTGGGGGTGGAAGCTTCGAATTTGTTGCAGTCCCCGTCGAAGGTAATGGTGCCGATGTCTATCGTCTGGCCGGGCTGGACGTCAATGGTGGTGCCCACTTCCCACTCCACGCCCGTGGCGCAGACGCCGTCCCCCCAGGTGATGACGAGGGGCTGATCTTCCCCGGGCCCCAGGTCGGCCACGTTGAGGATCGTGAAGGTCGTGGTGTCCCCGCGGGCGCCGGGGTTGAAGGGAACGGGGGTTTTGGCGCCCATAACGTAAAGGTTCATCGCCGTGACCGTCCCGTAGTCGTTGTAGAGGCGGCCGGTGACGGTTCCGTACTGGTACCCGCTCTGGACCTCACTCATGGCCGGCGGGTTGGTGATGCGCCGCAGGCCGCTGCCGTCGGGCCGCACGGCGTAGATGTCGGTCAAGTAGGGCGAGGCGCTCGACTCGTGGCCGCTGGCAAAGGCGATCTCCCTGCCGTCCGGCCGCCAGGCGGGCTTCCACAGCTTGACCGTCGTGCTGCTCGGGTAGGTCCAGACCGTGGTGCGGTCACTGCCGTCGGGGTAGATCCACTCCACCGTGTACTGGCCGCTGCTGTTCTTGCCAATGAAGGCGATGGCCCCGCCCAGGAAGGGCTGGAAGCGCCATCCCCGGATCCAGAGGGAAACGTCGTCCAGGAGCACGTAGGAGTTGTCGTCTTGGGAGCGCTCGTAGCCGATAACCAGGCGCACCCGCTCGCCTTGGTCGTAGGCGTTGTCGAAATCCTGGACGACGGAGGCGGGCAGGTCCGTCGTGTCGTCAATCCACCCCGAATCGCTGGAATACCAGGAAGAGGTGAAGTTCGTGTTCCCCAGCACCCTCCCCGTGTCGGTCTCGAACTGGACCCGGATGCGGGCCTGCCCCTGGTCCGGCACCAGGCGATACTTGAACGAGAGGGTGGCGAACTCGGTGCGCCTGGGCACGGGGATCTCCTGCCAGATGAAGAGGTAGGGCTTGAATGAGAGTGAGAGTGGAGGCTCGATCCGCAGCACCGGGTTCGTGCCGTCGAAGACCACCTTGGTAGGATAAAGCGGCGAGACGTCGAACCACCAGCCGTAGGGCGTCTCGCTGATGGAGTTGTAGAAGTTGAACTGGCCATTGCGCACGAAGTCCCCGATCACGTAGACATCGGTGCCGAACTGGGCCGATGCCGGCCGGGAGCCGGCCATCGCGAGCGCCAACACGCTGAAGAGCAACCCCGTGAGCAGCATGGTCAGTACGCGCCTACGTCCCTTGTCGTCCATTGGTCTCACCTCATTCTTCGATGCTTGGTTTGGGTGAGACCTGCCGGGCCTCGGGAGGCCCGACAGGTCTCCTTCCCCTCCGCCGTGCCGGCGAGGCCCGCACGGGTTACCGTCCCCGGCGTCGCCGGGCGGCCCAGGCGGCGAGGGCCATGACCCCGGCGGCCGGCCACAACACGTCGCGGGCCGTGCGCTGGCGCCCCTGCTGGGCGCGCACCAGCGCCTCCAGCGTTTCCACCCGCTCCTCCAGGTCGTCCGCGTGGGCGCGCAGGGCCTCGTTCTCCGTCTCCAGCGCCGCGATACGAGCCGCCTGCTCTTGGTTTTGGCGGTACAACCCCTGGACGGCGGCCAGGGCCACGCCGCTGCTGTCCAGGGGCGCGATGTGCCGGTCGTCCGCACCCAGGCCAAACGCGGCGTAGAAGTCCTGGGCTGTGGGCCCCAGGTGGCGGACGGCATCGTCCTCGGCCTTGTAGTTCCAGGTGGTGATGGGCAGTTGGGCCACCTTCTCCAGCACGGCCTGGGGGTCTACCGGCTGGAAGTTCTCCTTGGCGTTGCGGTCGGAGACGTCGGTCCAGACGCCAGCGGTGGAGAGGTAGGCCCCGGTGGAGGTGGTGATGAACTCCCCCGACTTGATGGTGGGGGTGAGGTGGCCGGTGGTGTTCCCGAACCAGAAACCGCCCGTGGCCCGGGCGATGAACTGGCCGGGGCCAGAAGAGTAGAGCTGCCAATAACCGTCCGCTTCACCGTCCCATACCAGGGTTCCGGTGTAATTGGCAGTGGCTCCCTCGCCGGCCGCGAAGGAATAGGCTCCGGCTGCCATGTTCCCGGCGCCCCCCGGTACGGTGGCCCCGTTACCGCTGGCGACGTTGCCAAACCCCCCACCCACGGTGGCAACGTCGCCGCTGGCGGTGTTGATCAGGCCGCCACCCACGGTGGCATCCGTGCCGCTGGCGATGTTGCTGTTGCCGCCGCCTACGGTGGGAGCGTCCGCGCCGCTGGCCGTGTTGCTGGCGCCGCCGCTCACGACAGCATGAGAGCCACTGGCATTGTTGTTGTACCCGCCACCCACGGTGGACTGTAAGCCGTCGGCAGTGTTGCCCAAGCCGCCACCCACCGTGGCGCCAGCGCCGCCGGCAGTGTTGGTATTACCCCCGGCTACGGTGGCATTCTCGCCGCTGGCTTTGTTGTTCTGGCCTCCACCCACCGTGGCGTACGAGGCGGTGGTGGTGATAACGTTGCCGTAGCCTCCCGCGATGGTCGAGGCCGGCGCCAGGGCCTGGTTGCCACTGGTATTGGCTCCGTCGTAGCCGCCCCCACCCACGGTGGCCCCGGCTCCGCCGGCTTTGTTGCTGTTGCCGCCGCCCACGGTGGCATCCGGGCCGCTGGCGGTGTTGCTCTGCCCACCGCCCACCGTGGCGTACGA
>WFUY01000523.1 GCA_015484715.1 Thermoflexales bacterium
ACCAGGCACTGCTCGGGTGGCAGCCCCATCTGCTCCGCTGCGTAGAGGAAGAGATCAGGTGCCGGCTTGGGCCGGGTCACGCTGTGGCCGTCGGCGATGACGTCCACCCGGTCGGCGATGTCCAACTGCTCGATGACCTGCCGGGCGTTCTTGCTGGCCGAGCCGATGGCGACCTTGACGCCCGCCGCCCGCAGTTCCTCCAGCAGCTCCAGGGCTCCCGGCAGCAGGTTGGCCGGCGTCACGCCCTGGAGGAGCGTCTGGTAGTAACGGTTCTTGCGGGCCATCATCTCCTGGATCTGCTCCTCGGTGGCGGGCCGGCCGCCCAGCAGACGCATCAGGGACTCCCGACGGGAGACGCCCCGCAGCGCCTCGTTGGCCTCCCGGTCGAAGGGGATGCCCTCCTCATCGGCCAGCCGCTTCCAAGCCCGGTAGTGGAGCTCCGAGGTGTCGGTCAGCACGCCGTCCAGGTCGAAGATGACGCCACGGATCTCTGGAAGGCGGGTGAGGTCGAAGTCGTACCAGCGGCCCCGGTGCTGGAGGCGGAAGCGGAGGCGGGTCCAGCCGGGTGGCAGGCAGGGGTTCGCCACCGGCCCTTCGTCGGTCAGGCGGATGCCGCCGAAGCCGAAGACGAGGGCCTGCCAGACCCCGCCGGCCGAGGCGGCGTGGACCCCGTCGGCCGCGTTCCCCCGCAGGTCCTCCAGGTCCACCAGCGCCGCCCGCATAAAGTGCTCGTAGGCCTCCTCGGGCTTCCCCAGGACACAGGCCAGGATGGCGTGGATGGCCGGCCCCAGGGAGGAGCCGTAGGCGTGGTCGGTGCGCGGCACGTAGTAGTCCCAGTTGACCTGGAGCGTCTCCCGATCGTAGCGGTCCCGCAGCAGGTAGAGGAGCATCAGCACGTCGGGCTGTTTGAGCACCTGGACCCGGTTGATGCCCTCATTTCCCAGGATGGCCTGCATAGACCGGGTGCGGGGTTCGTAAGCGGTCAGGTCCACGTCTTCCAGATCAAAGAAGCCCTCGAACTGCTCGATCAGGCCGCTCTCGGGGTCCTGGGGCACCAGCATGCAGCCGATGACGTCGGCCCACCGCTGCAGTCGGTCGGGGGTGAGGTCCAGCCGCCGCTCCAGCTCGGCGGCCCGGTCGGGGTGCTCCCGGCGCAGCCAGGCTAGCACCTCCAGCGCCGTCTCCAGGTGCCACTGGACCATCCGGTTGGTGAAGGCGTTGTTGTCCACGTGTTCGTGGTACTCGTCGGGGCCGATGACGTCGCGGATCTCGTAGCAGCCCCGTTGGGCGTTCCATTCGGCGCGGCTGCCCCAGAAGACGGCGGTGTCCAGGATGACCTCCGCGCCGTAGTCCCGCATCCAGGCGTCGTCGCCGGTGGCTCGCCAATAGTGCCAGGCCGCGTAGGCCACGTCGGCGGTGATGTGGAGCTCGATGTCGCCGCACCAGATCCGTATCAGGTGACCCTCCCGGTCGGGAACCCAGCGGGGGGTGACCTCATCGCCGCTGTCGGCGCTCTCCCAGGCGATCATCGCGCCCTCGTAGCCGGCGGACCGGGCTTTGCGCCGCGCTCCGGGCAGGGTGTGGTAGCGATAGGTCAGCAGGTTGCGGGCCAAGGCCGGCTGGGTGAAGGTGAGGAAGGGGACAATGAAGATGTCGGTATCCCAGAAGACGTGGCCCCGGTAGCCGAAGCCCGAGAGGGTCTTGGCCGGGATGCTGACCCGGTCGTCGTGGCGGGAGGCAGCGGCCAGGATTTGAAAGAGGTTGTAGCGGACGGCCTGCTGCGCCGTCAGGTCCCCTTCGATGATCACATCGCTGGCCTGCCAGACCTGGGCCCAGGCCCCCTCGTGGGCCTCCCGCAAGGGCCGGTAGCCGGGTAGTCCGGCCAGTTTCTCCCGGGCCGCCCGGACCGGTGCCTCGGTCTCCCGCGACGTGAAGAGGGTCACCAGCTTCTCCACGGTGATGGTCCTGCCCGGCTGGGCCTGGAAGCTCGTCGTCAGGGTAGGGCGGTTGTGGCACCGCTGGACCTGGAGGGGGGGGTAGTCGGCTCCCTCCACGCGCATCCGGCTGGCCATCCCCAGTTCGATGGCGGAATGGCGGGTGCGGGTGTGCAGCCAGACGCTCCCTTCGTCCTCCCCCTGGTCCAGCCACTCCCAGTGCATCATGCCCTGGTTGTGGGCGTAGCCGTCGAGGCCCGCCTGGACCTCGATGGGGCCTTCAAAGTCAAGGGGCCGGATTCGGCAGCGGAGGGCCAGGACGTGCTCATCGGCCAGGCTGACGAAGCGTTCGAAGGTGAGGTCCACGGTTCGGCCCGCCGGGCTGCGCCAGCGTACCTCCCGCCGGAGCAGACCCCGGCGCAGGTCGAGTCGGCGCTCGTAGCGGAGAATTTGGCCCCGGTCCAGGCGAAAGCGCTCCCCGCCCACGAAGAGGCTCAAGGGCAGCCAGTTGGGCGCGTTGACCAGCTCGGTGTAGACGATGGGCACATCGTCGTAGAGGCCGTGGACGAAAGTGGCGGGCCAAGCTCCGGGATAGCCTTCTTCGAAGGCTCCCCGGGTGCCCAGGTAGCCGTTGCCCAAGGTGAAGACGGTCTCCTTGTGATGCAGACGGCCAGGGTCGAACTCGGTTTCCAGGATGGTCCAGCCCGTTGCGTCCATACGTGTTACGTGTTGCGTGTTACATATTGCGTGCAGGCGGACAGGCGCGTTGAGTCGCGAATGATGAGCCGAGGTTTGAGCAGCACCTGGGCTGGATCGGGCCGCTGGCCTTGGACCAGGTCAATGAGCATCGTGACAACCCGCTCCCCGACCTCGGCGATGGGCTGGCGCAGGCTGGTGAGGGGAGGGCGCAGGTAGCCGGTGATGGGAGCGTCGTCGAAGCCGACCACGGCCAGGTCCGGCCCGATCCGCAGGCCGGCGTCGGCGGCGGCGTTCATCACGCCGATAGCCATCAGGTCGGTGAGGGCAATCACCGCCGTGGGCCGTCGGTCGGGCGGCAGGGTCAGCCAGCGCTGGGTGGCTCGATAGGCGTGCCGGTAGTAGTTCTCGGTGCGGATGACCCAGGCAGGATCCACCTCTAGGCCGGCATCAGCCATCGCCTCTCGATAGCCTTGAAGACGGTACTGGCCGGTGAGGGAGTCCTTGGGCCAGGCCAGGCAGGCGATGCGTCGGTGACCCAGCTCCAGCAGGTGGTTCACCGCCTGGCGCACGCCGTCGGCCCCATCCACATCCACCCAGGGGAAGTCCCAGTCGGGGTTGGACCGGCCAAAGGCGACGAAGGGGAAGCCCACGTCCAGCAGGTAGCGGACCCGGGGATCGTCTAGGTTGGTGTTGGTGAGGATGAAGCCATCCACCCGGTCGCTCTCCACCATCTCCCGGTAGACGTCCACCTCGTTGGCCGGCGTGCGGCAGGGGTAGGCAAGGACGTGGTAGCCATGCCGGGCAGCGGCTTCGGCCATGCTGTGGATGAACTTCTCCAGGATGGGGTTGAACTGATCGGGCGGCATCGGCTGCCAGGAGTAGCCGATCATCCGGCTCTCGCGGGCCTGGAGCCCCCGGGCGATGACGCTGGGACGGTAGCCTAGCTCTTCGACCGCTTTGAGAACCCGCTGCCGGGTCGCCTCGCTGACGGTGCCGGTGTTGTTGAGGACGTAGGAGACGGTCGCGACGGAGACGCCGGCGCGTCGTGCGACATCCTTGATGGTGGGCATAGGAGGAAAGGCTTAAACGTTTAACCTGGCGGTCCAAAGAAAACCCGGCTGGGGAGGGATCCCCTCAATGGCCGGGACTTAAACGTTTAAGCCCATTATACCGGAATTCTGGGCGGTTGTCAAGAGGGATTTTGCGAGCTTGGCGGATGATGGCGGCCATAGCGGTAGTAGGCCGCGCAGGCCCCCTCTGCCGAGACCATCGGAGCACCCAAGGGCGTGCGGGGTGTGCAGGTCGTGCCGAAGGCCGGGCAGTCGGGGGGCTTCTTGTGGCCCTGCAGCACCTCGCCGGCGATGCAGAGGGGCGACTCCTGGGTCACGATCTCGTGGAGGTCGGCGAAGCGACGCTCGGCATCGTAGAAGGCGTAGGGCTCCCGCAGCCGGTAGCCGCTCTTGGGGATGAGGCCGATCCCCCGCCAGTTCCGGTCGCAGGGCTCGAAGACCTCCCGGATGATCCGTTGGGCGGCTTGGTTCCCCTCTCGGCGCACCGACCGGGCATAGGCGTTCTCCACCTCCGCCCGCCCCTCCTCCAGCTGGCGGATCACCTTCAGGACGCCTCGGGCGATGTCCAGGGGCTCGAAGCCGGTGACGACGATGGGAACGTGGTAGCGCTCGGCCAGCGGTTCGTACTCCCAGTAGCCCATCACCGTGCAGACATGGCCGGCGGCCAGGAAGCCCTGGACCTGGTTGTAGGGCGATTCCAGGATGGCGACGATGGCGGGCGGAACGGTGACGTGGGAGACCAGCACGGCGAAGTTCTCCAACCCCATCTGTTTTGCCTGGTAGACGGCCATGGCGTTGGGAGGGGCCGTCGTCTCAAAGCCGATGGCGAAGAAGACGACCATCCGGTCGGGGTTCTGTTGGGCGATCTTCACCGCGTCCAGCGGCGAGTAGACCACCCGCACGTCGCCTCCCTCGGCCTTGACCCGGAAGAGGTCCTTCTCGGAGCCGGGCACCCGCAGCATGTCGCCGTAGGAGCAGAAGATCACCTCTGGGCGCGAGGCGATGGCGATGGCCTTGTCAATCAGTTCCAGGGGCGTGACGCAGACCGGACAGCCGGGGCCGTGGACCAGGGTGATCTGGGGTGGGAGCAGTTGGTCCAGCCCGTGGCGCAGGATGGAGTGGGTCTGCCCGCCGCAGATCTCCATAATCGTCCAGGGCCGGGTCGTGATGCGGTGGATTTCGTCCAGGATCTTGTGGACCAGGTCGGCGTTACGGTATTCCTCCAGGTACTTCATCGGCTCCCCCTTCTGCTCCGATGCCCAGTTCCTCCTCAAGCTGCCCCATCTCGGCCAGCAGGGCCAGCGTCTCCTGGGCTTCCTCCTCGTTCAGCACGCTGATGGCGAAGCCCACGTGGACGATGACGTAATCGCCCACCTGGGCCTCCGGGACGTAGGCCAGGGAGACCTCGCGGGTCACACCGCCGAAGTCCACCTTGCCCATGCGCATAAAAGCGTTGTCCCATACCTCTACGATCTTGCCGGGAACGCCAAGGCACATCGAGTTCACTCCTCGCTTGTATCGGTCTCGGATGCGATGTAGTCCAGGACTGCCTGGCAGAAGGCTGCCAAGTCGCCCAGGTCCTCCTGGAGGGCCTGGTAGACCTGATCCATCACAACCTCCAGATAGCCGTGGACCAAGATGTTCCGCATGCGGAGCGCCAGGCCTAGCCGTTGGGCCAGGTCGGGCGGTAGCACACCGGCCTGCCCCAGGATCTGCATGATCTCCTGCCGGGTTTGAGGCGTCCCCAGCCCGACCGCGGCAATGATGTGGTTGCCGATGTCGGCGACCGCTTCCAGGGCGGTCTGGAGCTCGTAGATGGCCGCGTAGCCGGCTTCTTCATCGGCCAGGAACTCCTCGCGGGAGCGGCGGCGGTGTCGCTCCAGGTATCCAAGCATCTTGTTGATGTGGCCAATCCGGTCGAGGACGGCCTGACGGTTGATCCAAGCTTTCGTCTGTCTTCCCATCTGTCCCTCGCTTACCCGGCGCTCCAAGTAGCGGTGCTGGTGAGCACGGAGGGGGGCGAAGTCCAGGTACCGGCGCACGATCTCCGCCTCGTAAGCAGCACGGCGGCAGGGGTCGCGGCAGAAGAGAAGCCGGCCGTGAGCAAGCACCTGGTAGGCGAGCAATGGCGGTGCGTCGTCCAACAGGATCAGGTCCACCGATTCCGTCTCTAGGTGCTCCATCAAGCCGGTCAATACGACCCGGTAGAGATGGCCGTTTCTCCCCCTAAGGTGGAGGGCGATGTCCACGTCCGAGAGGGGGGTCACCCGCCCCTCGGCTTGGGAGCCGAAGAGGTAGGCGGCTTCCACCTCGGGGACGGTGCGCAGGTATTCGGTGGCGCGTTTAACGATCGAGTTGGGCATGGGCGACGATGGCCTGTCCTAGGGCGATCCCGCCGTCGTTGGGCGGGACCAGCCGATGGGTGTAGACGGTGAAGCCGGCCTCGGCCAGCAGGTCCAAGGTCCGGCCCAGCAGGGTGACGTTCTGGAAGACGCCGCCGCTGAGGGCGACCCGATCCAGACCCGTCTCCCGGCGCAGCGCTTCACAGACCCGGCGGATCATCTGGGCCACACCCCGGTGGAAACGGGCGGCGATGGTGCCGACGGGTGCACCGTCCCGCACGTCGGCGACGACGGCCTCGATGACGGGAGCCGGGTCAACGAGGAGGGGCTCGTCGGGCCCCCGCCGGACCAGGGAGAAGGCGTAGGCATCCCCTGTCGTCTCGTCCACCTGCATCTCCAGTTCGATGGCGGCCTGGGCTTCGTAGGTGATGGTCTGGCGTAGGCCGGCCAGGGCGGCGACGGCGTCGAAGAGGCGGCCCATGCTGGAGGTGGGCACGGTGTTGACCTCCCGCTCCAGTTGGCGGGTCAGGACCCGCCGCTCGACGGGGGGGCAGGCGGCCACCGGGGGCAGCGCCTCGTCCCAAGGGAGGCCGGCCGCCCACAGGTGGGCCAGGGCGATCCGGTAGGGCCGGCGGATGGCCGCATCGCCGCCGGGGAGGGGAATGTAGGCCAGGTGGGCGGCCCGGCGGAAGCCGGCGTAGTCGGCGATCAGGAACTCGCCCCCCCAGAT
>WFUY01000524.1 GCA_015484715.1 Thermoflexales bacterium
CCTACCACTCCGACGTCGTGCGGCAGAAGCAGATCCTCCGCTTCTACGCCCCCTTCCTGCGGCGGGTCTTGGCGGCCGCCGACCGCATCATCGCCACCAGCCCCCACTACATCCGCACCTCCCCCTTTCTGAGCCGGGTGGCCGACCGGTGCACCGTCATCCCGCTGGGCGTGGACGTCGAGCGCTTCGCCCGAGTTCCCCAAGGGGCCGGCGCCGCGCTGCGGGCACGGATCGGGCTGGACGGCCCCGCGCCTCCTCCCGTGCTCCTCTTCGTCGGCCGGCTCCGCTACTACAAGGGGCTGGATGACCTGCTCCGGGCCCTCCCTCGCGTCCCCGATGCCCATCTGCTGGTCGTCGGCGACGGGCCGATGCGGGCCGAGTGGGAGACCTTGGCCCGGGAGCTGGGGCTGGCGGATCGGGTGCACTTCCTGGGGGGTTTGCCCGACGCCGACCTGCCGGCCAGCTACGCCGTTGCCGACCTCTTCATCCTGCCGGCCAACGCCCGCGCCGAAGCCTTCGGTACCGTCCTCCTGGAGGCGATGGCCGCCGGCCTCCCCCTCATCTGCACCGAGGTGGGCTCTGGAACCTCCTTCGTCAACCGCCACGGCGAGACAGGGCTGGTCGTCCCCCCTCGGGATCCGGCAGCTCTGGCCGCTGCTATCAACGCCCTGCTGGCCGATCCCGCCCGCCGCCGGGCGATGGGCGAGGCGGCTCAGAGGCGGGTACGCGAGCAGTTTACCGTCGAGCAGATGATCGCCCGGGTCGAGGCCCTCTACCATCAACTGCTGAACCGGCAGGGCTTTTCAACGCTTTAACCCTGGAGGTCCCCAGGGGCTAGAAAGCGGCCCTGAGAGGCCATATGCTCACCTTGGGGTTCCCCTCTTAGGGGGCTCCCACGCTCTGTGTGGGAGCCCCCGCTTTCCGCACCCGGAGGGTGGAAACGAGGGAGGCCCGGAGGGTGACTACTCCTTGTGGGTAATCATCCCACCACCCCGCCTGACTATTGGGGAGGGATGTGCTATAATATCCGGGAGGATACCACGATGGGGTTCGATACATCTCTGTGGGACAACGTGCTGGCCCGGCGGCGGGCGGCTCTGGAGCGGGAGCGTAGAGCATTGCTCGACCAGATCTTCCGTCTTCTGGACGAGCACGGAGCCCGGTACGGCATCCGTCGGGCCTACATCTTTGGTTCGGTCACCAAGCCGGGCAGTTTTACGGAGGCGTCGGATGTGGACATTGGGGTGGAAGGGATAGACCCTGAGCGGTTCTGCGAGGCCATCGGTCACTTCGCCTCCCTCTTGGGCCGGGAGGTGGACCTGATCGAACTCCAACGCTGTCCTTTCGCCCATCGGATACGGGAGCGAGGAATCCTATGGACCGGGCAACCTTCGTCCTCCTGAAATCGGACCTTCAGGACCAGATGGCACTCATTGAAGCCGTCTACGAGACGTTGGAGAAGCGGGCTGCCCGGCTACAGCCCGACGATGAGGCAAGCCTGGAAAGCTTGGCCTACCAGTTGCACAATCTGTACAACGCTGTCGAGGACCTCTTAAAGCTGGTGGCTGCCTGCTTTGAGAACCAAATCACCGATGTAGCCCGCTGGCATGTCGCCTTGCTGCGGCGGATGCAGCACGAGATTCCTGGGGTGCGCCCTGCCCTTCTCTCGGAGGACAGCTATCGCCTGCTCAACACGTTAAGGGGGTTCCGCCACTTCTTCCGGCACGCTTATGCGGTTCCCCTCGACTATGACCAGCTTCGGGTGAACCTGGAGAGAGCGCGGCAGCTTCGCCCCGTACTTCGGCAGGACGTCCAGCGATTCCTGCGTCAGCTTGAGAAAGCGATTCGGGAGGAGTGATGCAGATTTTGGTAACGGGAGGGGCCGGCTTCATCGGCTCTCATCTGGTGGACCGGCTCTTGGACGAAGGCCATCGGGTTACCGTGCTAGATGACCTCTCCACGGGAACGGTGGACAACATCGCCCACCACTTGGGGAGCGACCGCTTCCGCTTGGTCGTGGGCTCCATCCTCGACAGAGCCACGCTGGAGCCCCTGGTGCAACAGGCCGACCAGATCTACCATCTGGCCGCCCTCGTCGGCGTGAAGCGGGTGGTGGATGATCCGCTGACCGGGATCCTGACCAACGTGCAGGGGACGGAAAACGTCCTGGCCCTGGCTTACAAATACTGGGTGCCGGTGCTCATCGCCTCCAGCTCCGAAGTCTACGGCAAGTCGGTGGACCTCCCCTTCCGGGAGGACGGAGAGATCGTACTCGGACCGACCACGGTCCCTCGCTGGTCCTACGCCCACAGCAAAGCATTGGACGAACATTTGGCCCTGGCCTACGCCCGCAAGGGATTGCCCGTCGTCATCGTCCGCTACTTCAACGCCTATGGCCCCCGCACCGATCCCCGAGGCTACGGCAGCGTGGTCGCCCGGTTCATCGCCCAGGCGCTGCGGGGAGACCCCATCACGGTCTATGATGACGGGCAGCAGACCCGTTGCTTCACCTATGTGGCCGACACGGTTTGGGGGACGATCCTGGCTGCTCAGACGCCTAAAGCCCAAGGCCAGGTCTTTAACATCGGTCGTGACCAGGAGACCTCTATCCTGGAGCTGGCCCGGCTCGTCCGCCGGATGACCGGCTCGACTTCGGAGATCGTGCACATCCCCTATCGGGATGCCTACGGACCGAATTTCGAAGAAAGTCGCCGACGGGTGCCTGACACCCGCCGTGCCCGAGAGGTGCTGGGATTTCAAGCGGGCACCTCGTTGGAGGACGGGTTGAAGGCAACCATCGCCTGGTTCCAAGAGAGAGGGTAGGATGTCTACGAAGCTAAGCGTCTGGTGTGATAAGGTCATCGAGGCCGGCTGGCTGGCCGCGTTGGTCATTGCCCCCCTCTTCTTCAACGTCCACTCCAGCCGCGTCTTTGAGCCCGATAAACTAACCCTGGTTCGTTCCATCGCCGTAATCATGGCCGCAGCCTGGCTGGTGCGGTGGGCCGAGGAGCGCAGCAGTGGAAAATCGGGAGGCCGCCTCAATCTCCGCACGCCGCTGGTCCTGCCTACTTTGCTCCTGGTCATCGCCTACCTCATCAGCACCCTCTTCTCGGTCACGCCCCGGGTCAGCCTGTGGGGGTCCTACCAGCGGCTTCAGGGGACTTACACCACCTTTTCCTACATCGTCATCTTCTTGCTCCTCTTGGAGGGATTGCGCCGTCGAGAGCAGGTAGATCGCCTTATCAACACCGTCATCGTCACCAGCCTGCCCATCGCCTTCTACGGGCTGATCCAGCACTACGCCATTGATCCGCTTCCCTGGGGTGGAGATGTCACCAAGCGGGTGGCCGCCAATATGGGCAACGCCATCTTCATCGCTGCCTACCTGATTATGGCCTTCTTCCTCACCTTGGGGCGGGTGGTCCAGAGCTTCGTCGTCATCCTCACCGAGGAGGCCGAGTCGTCGCTGGAGGCGACGATGGAGATCCTTCGGGCTTCGGCTTACATTTTCATCCTGCTCATCCAGGTGGTCACCATCTACTTCAGTCAGAGTCGAGGTCCCTGGCTGGGGTGGGCGGCCGGCCTCTTTGCCTTTGCCCTCTTCGGATTGCTGACCCTGCGTCGCCTGGCAGCGGACCAAGGTCCGCTCACCTTCCAGGACGTGGTCGAGGCGCTGCTGACGATGCTCGGCAGCACCATTCTGGGCGCCGGCCTGTTGATGGGGCTCTTCCTGATGGCCCAGGCCGTGGGGCGGATGACGATGAATACGACGATGCGCCTGATGGCTCTGACGATGGGCGGGATCTTTGGAGGAGCCCTGGTCATCTTGGCCCTGGCCGCCTTCCGACGGACCTGGAAGTGGCTCTGGCTGAGTTGGATCCTGCAGACGATGGCCGTCGCAGGCTTCCTGGTTGTCTTCAACCTGCCCTCGACCCCTCTGGAGCCGCTGCGGGAGGCCCCCTACGTGGGCCGGCTGGGGAAGATCTTGGAAACCGAGACGGGGACGGGCAAGGTCCGCGTCCTCATCTGGCAGGGAGCCCTCCGCCTCTTCCTCCCCCACGAGCCCATCGTCTACCCCGATGGCACGCCCGATCGCTGGAACTTCCTGCGCCCCCTCATCGGCTACGGTCCCGAGGCGATGTACGTGGCCTACAACCGCTTCTACCCACCCGATCTGGCCCACTATGAGGCCCGCAATGCCTCTCCCGACCGTTCGCACAACGAGACCTTCGATGCCCTGATCATCACCGGGCTCCTGGGCTACCTGGCCGAGGAACTTCTGTTCCTGAGCGTCTTCTACTATGGCCTGAAGTGGTTGGGATGGATTCGCTCCCGACGACAGCGGAACTTCTACCTGCTCTTCTTCATCGGCGGCGGTGTGATCGGGGTGGTCATCTCCGTGCTCTTGGGCAAGCCCTACTTTCTGGGTGTAGGAGCTCCCTTTGGGCAGATTGCCGGCCTGATCCTCTACCTGATCGGCCACGCCCTCTTCGTCCGCCAGACCGAGGAGGCCAGGGATATGGATCGGCTGATCCTAATCCTGAGCCTGTTGGCCGCCGTTATGGCTCACTTCGTCGAAATCCACTTTGGCATCGCCATCGCGGCCACCCGAACTTACTTCTGGGCCTTCGCCGGCCTGATGGTCGTGGTGGGCCAGGGGATGCTTCAGGACCGGGTTGCCGAAGCTCCCGAAAAGGTGCCCGAGCCGGAGTCGGCGGCACCACCCAAGACACGCCGTAGTCGTCGCCGCCGCCGACCGTCGGCCGGTGGTCCAGCCCGCCCTCGCCGCGTCGGTCCCTCCACCGCAGGCTGGTTGATGCCGGTGCTGGCCGTGTCCCTGGTTTTGGGTCTGATCCTGGCGACGTTGGCCTACGACTTCATCACTACCAATGCGATGACGCCTGATGTGCGCCAGCAGACGACGGCCACCGAAGTGCTCCGCTACGCCTTCACCGTCCTGCCCCCGGGCCAGGGGAGGAAGGTCCAGACCACCTCGCCGATGGTGCTGCTGATGTTCACCCTCACCTGGCTCTTGGGAGGGCTTCTCTTCGTGGCCGATATGGTGCGACAAGGGCGCTTTCAGAGCCGGGAGGGCGACCTTGTGCCGGCCGTCCTGATCCTACTGGGCAGTTCGCTGGCCCTGGGGCTGGGATTTGCCCTCTACGATGCCGGCCTCCAGGCCTCCATCGCCCGCACCATCCTTCCCCAGCAGGACCCCGCTATGGCCATTCGAATGCTGGTCCAAGTGGCAGGTCGTGTTGGTAGCCTGCTGACCGGCTTCTATCTCTTCGTGGGCCTCTACCTGGCGGCTATGGGAGCGGTGCTGGTGGCGGAGCGTCGGACCCCTCCCCTCGTCGCCCAACCGTGGGGCTTGGCCATCTTCATCCCGGCCCTGTTGGTCGCCCTCGTCGTCGTCGCCCAGACCAATCTGCGGGTCATCCAGGCCGACATCTACTACAAGCAAGGGGAGCCCTGGAACCGAAGTGGGCAGTGGGATGCAGCGCTGGCCCACTTCAAACAGGCGATCCGCCTCGCGCCCAACGAGGACTTCTACTACCTCTGGACGGGCTCGGCCTTTCTGGAGAAGTCGAAACAGGCGCCGACGGATTACCGTATCCTGCCGGACAGCCCAACCCTTTCGGCGGTTCTGGACCTCTCCATTGAAGATACAGGGCGCTTGAGCCGGGTAGACCTGCTGGTCGCGGCCGAGACCGTCCTCAAGCGTGCTCGCGAGATCAACCCTTTGAACACGGACCACTCGGCCAACCTGGCCCGTCTCTACAAGAACTGGGCCGATATGGCAAAGGGGGAGGAGCGGCAGAAGCTTGTCCAGAAATCCATTGCCGAGTATGAAACGGCGTTGACCCTCAGCCCCAACGCCGCTCATCTGTGGAATGAACTGGCTATTGACTACCTTTACCTGCTAGGAGAGCCGGAAAAAGCGCGAGCGTTGATAGAACACTCTCTCTCCCTGGATGACCGTTTTGACCAAACTTATATGATCCTGGGGGACTTCTACCTGACCGAGGGCAAGACAGAAGATGCCCTGGCTGCCTACCAGAAGGCTCTGGAAGTCAACCCCCGTCTGACCAACGTCTACCTGAACGTGGCCCGTCTCTATCAGCAGCAAGGGGAGATCACCAAGGCGATCCAGACCTACCAGGAGGCCCTGGCGCGCAAGCCCAAGTTCCCCGAGGCTCACTACAGCCTGGGGCAGCTTTACGAGAGCCAAGGAGAGCGCGAGCAGGCCATTCTGGCCTACCAGCAGGCGGTGGAGCAGGCCCCCAAGCGGGTGGAGTACCGAATCGCCCTGGCCAACTTGCTGGCTCAGGAGGGCCAGTTCTCCGAAGCTCTCCGGCACGTCCAGGCCGCGCTGGAGCAGGCTCCTGACGATCCGTTGCTCCGCCGCAGCGCCGCTATCCTTCAGGCCCAGATGGGGCGGTTGGAGCAGGCTATTGCCGAGGGAGAGCGGGCCTACCAGCTCGCCCCTACCGATCCCAGCATCTTGAACCTGCTGGCGGACCTCTACCGTCAGAAGCTGGCCCTGAATCCCCAGGCGGCCGATGCCTGGAGCACCCACTGGAAGCTGGCCCAGGTCTACCAGGGGCTGGGGCGCTACCAGGATGGGTTGAACGAGGCGACCACCGCCTACCAGATGGCCCCGCCGGAGCAGCGGCCGGCCCTGGAGCAGCTCATCCAGCAGCTTCAAGGCCAGGCGGAGGCCTCGGGTGGGGGATAGCTTACTGCATTGGAGGGGAAGCCGGTGCATCGCCCGGATTTGGACACCACGGCCCTAAACGAAACCTACAGGGAACTGGCTCTCGCCTACACAGAGGCCCTGAAGGACCACCTGGGAGATGACTTGGTTGCCGTTGTCCTCTTTGGATCGGTGGCACGCGGGGAGGCCGGCCCTCAGTCCGACATTGACCTGCTGGTCATTGCCTCCAACTTGCCCGAGGGTCGGCTAGCCCGGCATCGCTGCCTGGAGAAGGCCGACGCCGCGCTGGACGCGCGGTTGCGGGACCTGCGCCGGCAAGGCATCCTGACCGACTTCTCCCCGCTGCTGAAAACCCCCGAAGAAGCCGCCCGCTTGACGCCCCTTTACTTCGACCTGGTGGAGGACGCCTTGATTCTCTACGAGCGGGAGGGCTTCTTCTCCGCCGTCTTGGAGCGCCTTCGGGCCTCCTTTCAGCGCCTTGGAGCCCGTCGGATCCAACGGGGCAGGATACGTTACTGGGAACTCAAACCCGATTACATCTACGGTGAGGTTTTCGAGATATGACCAACTGAGCAGGAGTGAGGACCGATGACGACGACGATGTTGATCTTTGCTGGTGCGTTGATCCTGGCAATCGGTGGAACCCCGTTGGCCCGCTACTTGGCCCCCTACCTGGGAGTGATAGACCAGCCCTCTCAACGCAAGATGCACACCCGCCCGATGCCCCGGCTGGGTGGGATGGCGATCTACCTGACGGTGATGGCCGCAGCGTTGGTCTTGCGAACGCGCTACAACATCCACCAGTTGGTCAGCATCCTGCTGGGAGCCAGTTGGGTCTCCTTCCTGGGTGTCTGGGACGACCGATGGGGGTTGCGACCGCTGCTCAAGCTGGTGGGACAGATCGCCGGTGCCCTCTTCCTCGTCCTCAGCGGCGTTCGGGTCAACCTGCCCCTGACCCCGCCCTGGGCCGATGTCCTGGTCACCGTCCTCTGGCTGGTTGGGATCACCAACGCCTTCAACCTGCTGGACAATATGGACGGTCTGTCGGGAGGGGTGGCGGCCATTGCCGCCGCCTTCTTCGTTCTGCTCACCGCCTTTAGCGGGCAGTACCTGGTCGGGGCGCTCTCGGCCGCCGTCCTGGGGGCCTGCTTGGGCTTTTTGATCTACAACTTCAACCCCGCCAGCATCTTCATGGGGGACAGCGGCAGCCTCTTCCTGGGCTTCCTGTTGGCGGCCATTGGCATCAAACTTCGCTTTCCCGACAACGTCACCTTCGTCACCTGGATGGTACCGGTGTTGGTCCTGGGGCTCCCCATCTTCGACACCACGCTGGTCATCGTCTCCCGGCTGCGCCGGGGGCTCAATCCGCTGACCACGCCGGGCAAGGACCACGTCTCCCACCGGCTGGTGATGGCGGGGCTCACCCAACGGGAGGCGGTGCTGACCCTCTACCTGATCAGCGGCGCTCTGGGCGTGCTGGCCATCTTCGTGACCCAGGCGAGCATCCTGGAAGGGTATGCCGTTGGAGGCACTGTCGCCCTTGCCGGGTTGATTGCGTTGTGGAAACTGGAGCAGGTCTACAACAGGGAGAGAGGTTAGATGGCAGAAGGGACGGAGCGCATTCGGGTTGCTGTGATCGGACTGGGCTACGTAGGGTTGCCTCTGGCGACAGCTCTGGCCGCCGTTGGTCACACCGTCGTAGGCGTTGACGTGAACGCCGAGCGGGTGCGTCAGATCAACCAGGGCCAGAACTACATTCCTGACGTATCGGACGAGGAACTGGCCGAGTTGGTGGCGGCCGGTCGGCTGCGGGCCACCACCGACTACGAGGCCCTGCGGGAGGTCGAGGCCATCTTCATCTGCGTCCCCACCCCCCTCGACGCAATGCGGGCCCCGGACCTCTCCTACATCGTCAAAGCCTCCGAGGGCATCGCCCGGAGGTTGCAACCCGGCCACTTGGTCATCCTCCAGAGCACCACCTATCCGGGCACCACCGAGGAGGTCGTCCTCCCCATCCTGGAGCGCTCGGGGCTCAAGGCCGGCGTGGACTTCAACCTGGCCTTCTCGCCGGAGCGGCTCGATCCCGGACAGACGGGGAGCAAGGGGTGGAATGTCGCCAACACCCCCAAGGTCGTCGGTGGCCTCACCCCCCAGTGCACCGAGCGAGCAGCGGACCTTCTGGCCAGCCTGGGTGCACCGGTGCACCTGGTCTCCGCGCCCCGGGTGGCCGAGATGACCAAGATGCTGGAGAACATCTACCGCAGCGTCAACATCGCCTTGGTGAACGAACTGGCTCTGCTGGCCGAACGGATGCAGATTGACTTTTGGGAGGTCATCGAAGCGGCCAGAACCAAGCCCTTCGGCTTCATGCCCTTCTATCCAGGGGCCGGCGTTGGAGGACACTGCATTCCTGTGGATCCTTACTACCTCTCCTGGAAGGCCCGGGAGTACGACTTCTACACCAAGTTTATCGAGCTGGCCGCCGAAGTGAACCAGGCCATGCCCTTTCACGTGGTCGAGTTGATCGGTCAGGGGCTGGGACGACATGGGCGGGCCCTGCGCGATGCCCGGGTCTTGGTCGTGGGAGTGGCCTTCAAAGCTGACGTAGACGACGCCCGCAACTCCCCTGCTCAACGGGTGATGGAACTGCTCCTGACCCGGGGGGCCCACGTAGCCTACCACGATCCCTACGTGCCCCAGTTCTCCATCGGGGGAAATGTCTTCTACCGTGAGAAGCGCACCTTTCAGAGCTTGCCTTTGACCGACCAGGTGATCCGACAGCAGGACTGCGTGGTCATCGTGACCGGTCACCACAGTGTGGACTACGGTCGGATCGTTCGTTGGGCTCCTCTGGTGGTGGATAGTTGCAATGCCACCGCCCGGGTCCGCAACGGGCGGGAGAAGATCATCCGTCTGGGCACAGCCCTGCCCCGTTAAACACCGCAACCGCTTCAACGGCGGAAGACGTGGAAGGGCCTGCGTGCTATGCCTGTGGGGAGGAGGGCAGGCCAGGGATGAGTGGTTGGGAGGAGAGAGGGGTGCTTAGCCCTGCTGGGAGGCGAAGGCGGGCGTTGGGGCCGATCCTGTTGGCCCTTTTCATCTCTCTGTTGGTCTTCTGGCTCGTCGCCCGGCAGCGGACCCGGGTCCAAGAGGTCGCCACCTACGGCTACCTGGGGGCCTTCATTGTAGGGTTTCTGGGCAACGCCACGGTGATCCTGCCGGCACCCAGCCTAGGGGTCACCTTTGTCCTGGGCGGTGCGTTGAATCCCTTCCTCCTCGCCATTGTCGTCGGATTGGGGGAGGCGCTGGGGGAGCTCACCGGCTACCTGGCCGGCGTGGGGGGCAAGGTGATCGTAGAGGACCGGCAGCGGTACGCCCAGGCCCGCGACTTGGTCCACCGCTACGGCTGGCGCATCCTGCTGGTCCTGGCCGCCATCCCCAACCCCTTCTTCGACGTGGCGGGCATCGTCGCCGGCGCTACCCGCTACCCGATGTGGAAGTTTCTCCTGGCCTGCTGGGGGGGGAAGGCGATTAAAGCCTTCCTCTTCGCCGGCATCGGTCGTCAGCTCCTCCGGTGAGCGGAGAGGTAGGGCAATTTGACAAACTGCCTCCCACAGTTCTGCGGTGATTACCCACAAGTGAGCGAGAGGGTGGTCCGTAGCAGGCCGTCCACGAATTTCTCACAAATGCACGAATGAGGTGGTCCTTAATTCGTGTATTCGTGCCCCATTCGTGGACGGCTAGTCTCCCTATCTCCAAAGATATGGGTAATCACCACACAGTCCTTGGTTGACGGGGGCGGGGGGATGTGGTATAC
>WFUY01000525.1 GCA_015484715.1 Thermoflexales bacterium
CCTCTTCGCCACCGCCGGACGCCTCGACGCCCGGCTCGGTCGCCTCCTGAGCGGCCTCTCCGCCCTCGCCCTCTTCCTCTTCGGCCTCTACCAGCTCTGGATGGGGATCGCCCCACTGATCTCTCCCGCCATTTGACAAGCGGGCCGCTTTCGATTATAGTCAGGCGGGTCCAGGACCCAAGCCAAGCTTGGAAATCCGTCTGCCACTGCGAGGAGTGAGAAGATGCGCGAAGTCGTTGTCGCAGCCGTTCAGATGGCCCCCCGGCTGAACGAGATGGAGGAGAACCTGGTGGCGATGTCGGAGTGGATCCGCAAGATCGCCACCGAACAGCGGGTGGACCTGATCCTCTTCCCCGAGCTGGTGACGACGGGGCGGGAGTGCGGCGTCCGCTTCACCGAGTTCGCCCAGCGGGTGCCCGGCCCCACCGTCAACCTCATCGCCCAGCGGGCCAGCGAGTTCAACGTCCACGTCGCCTTCGGGCTGGTGACCAAGCAGCGGGTGGAGAGCATCCTCTACAACACGGCGGTGCTCGTCGGCCCCGACGGGGACCTGATCGGCGAGTACCACAAGGTCCACCTGCGGGGCGAGGAGCGGATGACCTTTCGGACGGGCTACCGCTACCTGGCGATGGAGACCGGCTTCGGGGTCGTGGGGCTGATGCTGGGCTGGGACCTGGCCTTCCCCGAGGTCGCCCGCTGCCTGGCCCTGGAGGGGGCGGAACTGCTGGCCGTCCTGGCCAACTGGGAGGCCGATCAGATGGAGGAGTGGCGGACCTACCTGCTGGCCCGGGCCTACGAGAACACCCTCTTCGTGGCAGGGGCCAACCGGGTGGGGGAGGAGCCCTCCTACAGCTTCGGGGGCGATAGCGCCATCGTGGGGCCTCGGGGGCAGGTCTACGCCTCCCTGGCCGGCGAGGTGGACCCGGAGACGGGCCGGCCCACCGAGGGCTACATCGTCGCCCGGCTGGACCTGGACGAGGTCCGGCGCTACCGGGAGGAGTTCCAGGTCTTCCAGTGCCGGGAGCCCCAGACCTACCGGGCCATCGTCAAGAAGTACTGAGGGAGCAGAACCGAGGGAACGAGGAGGCGGATCGGGTCAGGAAGGAGGATGCCTGGTCGTGGCTTCATTGGACGTGTCGGCCTCCTCCCCGCGCATCTCCAGGCGTCCCAGCCAGATGAGGGATTCCAGGTCTTCCAGGTCTTCGGGAGCGTACCGGGCGACCACCGCCCGCACCCGGTCTAGGTCCTCGTCTGAAGCCAGGCCGAGCATACGGGACAGGTCGCCGATGTCCACGCTGCGGGAGGAGGCCAGCTTCATCAGGACCAGGTAGGGGAGGTCGAGCACCGGATAGCCGGCCGGGTCTTGCCGAAGGCTCGCCAGGGCTTCCCGCAGCCAGGGGGCCTCACCCAAGATGACGACCACCCCTACACCATCGGGGGAGCGGACCGAGAAGCCGGGCACTGCCAAGGGGGCGACAAAGGTGTAGCCGGCCTCTTGCAACCGCCTCCGTACTTCTTCGCCGTCCTCCCGGCGTACCAGGATGTCCAGGTCCCTGGTAGCCCGTTCCGGCATGTAAGCGCGGGTGGCCACAGCACCGACGACGGCCCAGGGGATCTCCCGAAGCACGGGCCGCAGATCAGGCCAGGGGATCATCGCCGTCCTCCGCCGCAGGAACTCCGACGCGCTGCCCGTGCCGGGCCGGATGCGCCGCTTGCAGATTTCGATCAGGATACGCCGCCGCTGAGCCGGTGTGGGACGCCCGTCAGGGGCAACGGCGGCGATGGCCGAGGGGATGGGCACGATCAACCTCCGATCGGGCCGGCAGGCAGGGCGGCCAAGGCCCCTCCGACCGCCAGGGCTTCTGCCAGTATAGCACGGCGGGGGGGAGAGGTCAAGGATGTAAGGCATCTTTCCGTAGGCGGGTAAGAAACCTGCCCTACGACGAGACACGGAAGGAGCGGCTGATGAGCATCAACGGCATCGTGGACCTGCGCAGCGATACGGTGACACCCCCCACGCCCGCGATGCGGGAGGCGATCTACCGGGCTGAGGTGGGCGACGACGTCTATGGGGAGGACCCGACGGTCAACCGGCTGGAGGCGATGGCCGCCGAGCGGATGGGCAAGGAGGCGGCCATCTTCGTCGCCAGCGGCACGATGGGCAACCTGGTGGCCTTGCTGACCCACTGCGGCCGGGGCGACGAGGTGATCTTGGGCGACCTCGCCCATACCTTCCTCTACGAGGCCGGCGGCTCGGCGGCTCTGGGGGGCATCCATCCCCGCCCGCTGCCCAACCAGCCCGACGGCACCCTCCGCCTGGAGGAGATCGAGGCCGCCATCCGACCGGACAACGTCCACTTCCCCCGCAGCCGGCTCATCGCCCTGGAGAACACCCACAACCGCTGCCACGGCGCGGCCATCCCCCCCGACCACTTCGCCCAGGTGCGGGCCATCGCCGACCGCCACGGGCTGAAGATCCACCTAGACGGCGCCCGCATCTTCAACGCTGCCGTGGCGCTGGGGGTGGATGTGCGGGAGATCACCCGGTATGTGGACAGCGTGACCTTCTGCCTCTCCAAGGGGCTCTCGGCCCCGGTGGGCTCCCTCCTCTGCGGGCCGGCCGACTTCATCGCCCAGGCCCGTCGCGCCCGCAAGGTGCTGGGGGGCGGGATGCGGCAGGCGGGGGTCCTCGCCGCCGCTGGCATCGTGGCCCTGGAGCAGATGGTGGACCGGCTGGCGGAGGATCACCGGCGGGCCCGCCGGCTGGCCGAGGGGATCGCCGCGCTGCCCGGCTACACCATTGACCTGGACCGGGTACAGACCAACATCGTTTACTTCGACCTGGCCCAGGGCGACCACGCCGACCGGCTGGCCCTCGTCGCGCGGCTGAAGGCGCGGGGCGTGCTCATCGGCGCGTACCCGGATATGGGGATGCGGGCGGTAACCCACGCCTGGGTGGACGATGAGGACATCGAGCGGGCCTTGGACGCCCTGGAGGAAGCGATCCGCGAGGGGGAGGCGCGAAGGAAGAGGGATGAGGGATGAGGGCCGAGGCACTGAGGGGGAAGCCGGAGGCGACCGCCGACCGAAGTGGCGGACTGAAGACCGAGGGCCGAGGACTGAGGACTGAGGACTGAGGACTGAGGACCACTTGACCACTTGACCAACCGACCACCCGACCAACCGGAGGTGCCCGATGCGCATCCTGATCACTGGCGGGGCCGGCTTCATCGGCTCCCATCTCTGCGACCGGCTGCTGGCCGACGGCCACGAAGTGATCGCTATGGACAACCTCTCCACCGGGAGCACCGACAACATCGCCCATCTGGCCGGCCACGAGCGCTTCCACTTCATCCGGCACGATGTCACCGAGTACATCTACGTCAAAGGGCCGCTGGACGCCGTGCTTCACCTGGCCTCCCTGCCCAGCCCGGTGGACTACCTGCGCTACCCCATCCAGACGCTGAAGGTGGGGGCCCTGGGCACCCATAAGGCGCTGGGGCTGGCCCTGGAGAAGGAGGCCATCTTCCTACTGGCCTCCACCTCGGAGGTCTACGGCGACCCCTTGGTGCACCCTCAGCCCGAGGACTACTGGGGGAACGTGAACCCGGTGGGGCCGCGCGGCGTCTACGACGAGTCCAAGCGCTTCGCCGAGGCCCTGACGATGGCCTACCACCGCTACCACGGCGTGAAAACGCGGATCGCGCGGATCTTCAACAGCGTTATGGCCGACGAGCGGGTGATCGTCTTCAACGATGAGCACATTCACGTAGAGCCGGTGGAACGCTTCGTCAGCGGATTGGAGCGCTCTCCAGACCCCGCCCAACGACGTCTTATGGTGCCCGCTTTCGATCCCCAGACGGGAAAGGTATCGCTGCGGCCGGTGAGCGCCGTGATCCGACACCCCTGTACCACCGATGCCTTTGAAGTCACCCTGCGCTATGGGCGCAAGTTGCGGGTCACCGGCGACCACAGTGTCTTCCGGCAAGGAGCCGATGGCCGACCGGAGGCCATCCCCGTCCGTCGGCTAAAAGTAGGGGATCGGGTTGCCATTCCGGCCTTTCTCCCCGTTGTGGAAAAGGATTGGCCTGGGCTCTCTGTCAGCGAGCATCTCCTCCAGAAGCTCCCGTCGGAGCAGTGGTGGGATTACTACGTGGTCTCTCCCCAGATACCCGCGCTGATTGACAGGCATCGGCAGGAACTGAAGGCGCTCATCGTCAGCAGTGGGCGAACTCGGGTCCAAGCCCATTGGGGAAGTGCGAACATCGTCAGCGCCTACAAGCGGCGTTCGGCCCTCCCCCTGTACCTGATGGCGAAGGCAGGGATCCCCATACCCGACGATGCCCGGATTCGTTGTCGCTCCAGCCGTGTGACCATCCCGAACCGGATCGCTATCACCGACGACCTCCTCTGGCTGCTGGGGTTCTTCTTGGCCGAGGGGACGGCCGTAGCCAACCAACGGGGAACCTATTACCTGACCTTCGCCTCCGATGAGGCGAACCTGGGCCGCGCCAAGGCGATCCTCGAGGAAGCTTTTGGAACACGGGTCGGTTGGGTTCCTCCAAGCCGCCGTCGCAGTCCGTCCATCTACACCCACTCCAAGCTGCTGTACTTCCTCTTCACCCAGGTCTTCGGCCTGACGGGGCGGAGTGTAGATCGGCGCGTTCCGGCCTGGGTGTTTCAACTACCCCTCTCACGTCTCAAGTGGTTCCTGGAGGGGTACAAGGATGGCGACGGCACGCACAGTGGCAAGTCGGTGGGCCGGGAACTGTGCTTCAACACCTCCAGCCCGGCCCTGGCCGACGACCTGGATCTCCTCTTGCTGCGCTTTGGGCTCATTGCCTCCCACGGTCGCTACGAGACGACGTTCAAGGAGCGATACGGGGATAAGAAGTTCCCCTTTCATCGCCTGACCTTGCGAGGGCTTTCGGACTACAACATCCTCCACTGGGACGCAGGGGTCGAGCAGAGGCTCCAATCCGGGCGCTGGGGCGATCTGGTTTGGGCGTGTGTCAAGGCGGTAGAGCCTTGCGTGCCTACTTCCCAGGTGTACGACTTCTCCGTGCCGGGATGTGAGAATTTCCTCGCCGGCAACGGCGTCTTTGCCCACAACACTTACGGTCCCCGCATGCGGATGGACGACGGCCGCGTCGTTCCCAACTTCATCCGCCAGGCCCTCACCGGGGAGCCCCTGACCGTCTACGACGATGGGAGCCGGACCCGCTCCTTCTGCTACGTGGATGACCTGGTCGAGGGGCTCGTCCGGCTCCTCTTCTCCGACGAAGTCACCCCGGTCAATCTGGGCAACCCCCAGGAGATGACCATCCTGGACTTCGCCCACAAGGTGCTGGAGGTGACGGGGAGCCGGTCGGAGATCACCTTCGTACACCCCACCGACGAGCGGACCAAGGACGATCCCAAGGTGCGCTGCCCGGACATCCGCAAGGCCAGGCGGATATTGGGCTGGGAGCCCCAGGTGCCGTTGGAGGAGGGGCTACGTCGCACCGCTGAGGACTTTCGACAGCGGTTAGGGTTAGTGTAGATGGGTCAAGGAAGACAGCGGCTGCGCTTTTCGTCACTATCTCTGAGCGAGGGCACGACCCCGGAATCCTGGGCTTCCTCAGCCCCCTATGGTAGCAAACCTGTGCTCACTTACGGGTGATCACCAGGTGCGTTCTCTTGCCCCCGGCGACCACCGATGGTACAATGGGGCAACGGGATAGGGGCAACGCCATATCATGCCGGGAGGATCGTATGCTCGCCAAGGTGCTCAGTTGCGCGGTCATCGGTCTGGAGGGAGCCCTGATTCACGTGGAGGTGGATCAGGCGCGAGGGTTGCCCTCCTTCACGCTGGTGGGACTGCCCGACGCCGCCGTCAAGGAGTCCAGCCAGCGGGTGCAGGCAGCCATCAAGAACAGCGGCCTCTTCTTCCCCCGCGCTCGGCTGACGGTCAACCTGGCCCCGGCCGACCTGCGCAAGGAGGGGCCATCCTACGACCTCCCCATCGCCGTCGGCATCCTGGCCGCCTCGGAGCAGGTCCCCGTCGAAGCCCTGGACAGCGCTCTCTTCGTCGGCGAGCTCTCTCTGGACGGCAGCTTGCGCCACGTGCGCGGGGTGCTCTCGATGGCCGCCACAGCCCGGCAGGAAGGGGTGCGAACCCTCTACGTCCCCCTGGAGGACGCCGCCGAAGCTGCCCTGATCCCCGACGTGGAGGTGATCGGCGTGCCCGCCCTGGCCGACCTGGTCAACCACCTGCACGGCGTGGCCCCGCTCGTCCCCCTGGACCGGAGCACGCTGCCGCCGCCCCAGGCCACCGGCCCGGTGACCGACTTCGCCGAGATCAAGGGGCAGGAGCACGTGAAGCGGGCGCTGGAGGTGGCCGCGGCCGGCGGCCACAACGTCCTGATGACCGGCCCTCCCGGCGCCGGCAAGACCCTCCTGGCCCGGGCGCTGCCCGGTATCCTGCCCCGGATGACCATTGAAGAGGCGCTGGAGGTGACCAAGATCTACAGCGTCTCCGACTTGCTGCCCTCCGACGTTCCCCTCATCCAGGCCCGCCCCTTTCGTGCCCCCCATCACACCATCAGCCACGCTGGCCTGGTGGGAGG
>WFUY01000526.1 GCA_015484715.1 Thermoflexales bacterium
ACTGGTACGGCGAGCAGGAGTCCATCGTCGGTGCCCGCCTGTTGGGGACCATCGGGCGCTTCCCCGCCAAGAGCGACAAGGTGATCGTGCGTCGGGCTCCCCGCTCCCCGGCCGCCGAGATGGTCCGCCAGCTCCGTTCGAAGATCCTGCTGGCGCAGCCGGGTCGTACCTTTCGGACCCTCCTGGTCACCAGTGCGGCCCCCCAGGATGGCAAGACGGTGGCGGTGGCCAACCTGGGCGCGGCCATGGCTTCGGCGGGCATGCGCACCGTGGTCGTGGACGCCGATTTTCGGGCTCCCTCCCTCCACGAGTCCTTCGACCTGCCCAACGTCCTGGGCCTGGCCGAGCTGTTGAGCGCCGGGCGGGACGAGTACCGGGCGCTTCTGGACAAGGCGCTGCTGGAGACCGATGTGGAGCACCTGACCCTGTTGCCGGCAGGGCGGCCTCCCCTCGATCCGACGATGCTCCTGACCTCGCCCCGCTTCCCCGAGCTGCTGGACCTGCTCCTGGAGCGCTTCGACGCCATCGTGATGGACAGCCCGCCGGTCCTGCTGGCCCCCGACGCGGTGATCCTGGCCACCCGGGCCGACGGGACGGTGATGGTCGTCAGCGCCGAGCACACCAGCCGGCAGGCGGCCCGGCGGGCCATCAAGGTGCTGCAGGACCAGGAAGGGGTGAACTTCCTGGGCGTCGTCGTCAACCGCATCCCGCTGCACCATTACGCCTACTACCTCCCTCCCCAGGTCACGGACGAGGCTGCCGTTTCGCTCCCCCGTCGGCTCTGGCGTCGGCTGACCGGTTTCCTAAAGCCTATTCGCCATCGCCTGGGGCTGGGCCGGGAGCGCATCCGCGAGGATGGACGGGTGCTCCTCTCCCTGGCCGAGGCGGCTCACCTGCTGGGGGTGCGCAAGGAGACGGCCCGCCGGTGGTGTGCCAGCGGCCGGCTCCCCGCCGTCAAGCGGGGCCTGCGCTGGTGGGTTGAGGAGGAGGCCCTTCAGGCGATGCTGAACGTCCGGCTGGGGTGGGACCTCGACGGATGGCGTGAGGTCGTGGGAAGGAAAGTGGATGGAGCGGAGGAAGGGGAAGAGGAAACGGGGCAACGAGGCGAGGTGGCTCCGGCGGTGGAGCCGGTCGCCGTGGATTCCAACCTTGTGAGGGAAGAGGATGCTGACGGACCTGCGTGAGTTGCTGGCGTATCGAGAACTGCTCATCACCTGGGTGGGACGGGACCTCAAGGTCCGCTACAAGCAGTCCCTGATGGGGGCGGCCTGGGCCATCCTGCAGCCCCTGTCGGCCACCATCATCTTCGCCATCATCTTCTCCCGCTTCGTGCGGGTGCCGACCGGGGGGATCCCCTACCCCATCTTCTACTACTCGGCCCTGCTGCCCTGGGCCTTCCTTTCCTCGTCCATCACCTTTGGGGTCTCCAGCCTGGTCAACAACATGAACTTGGTGACCAAGATCTACTTTCCCCGTGAGATCCTGCCCATCGCCTCGGTGCTGGCCAGCTTCGTGGACTTCCTCATCGCCTCCCTCATCTTCGTGGGGATGATGCTCTTCTACCGGGTTCCCGTTGGGCTGAGCATCGTCACACTGCCGGTGCTGGTGCTCATTCAGATCGTCCTCACGGTGGGGATCGTGCTGGCGGCCTCGGCGATGAACGTCTACTACCGGGACATCCGGTTCGTCGTCCCCGTGGGGCTGCAGCTCTGGATGTACCTGACGCCCATCATCTATCCGGTGACGCTGGTGCCGGAGCGGTTTCGGGGCCTCTACATGCTCAACCCGATGGCCGGCCTGATTGACAGCTACCGTCGGGTGATCCTGAAGGCCCAGTGGCCTAACCCCTTCTACCTGGTGACGGCCGCGGCCATCTCCCTGCTCATCTTCGCTGTGGCCTACACCTATTTCAAGCGCTCCGAAGCCCTCTTCGCCGACATCATCTGACACGCAACGCGGTCTGGAGAACGCTCTATGCCGGTCATTCGTTTCGAGAACGTCCACAAAGCCTACTACCTGGACCGGGGGCGGGGAAGCCTGCGCGACGCCATCCCGGCCGCCGCCCGGCGGCTGCTGGGCCGCCGCAACGGGCGGGAGGAGCGCGTCCTCTGGGCCCTCAAAGGGGTCTCCTTCACCGTCGAGAAGGGAGAGACGCTGGGCATCGTCGGACCCAACGGGGCGGGCAAGACCACCATCCTCAAGCTCCTCTCCCGGGTCACCCGCCCCACCAGCGGCGAGATCGAGGTCCAGGGGCGCGTCTCCGCCCTCATCGAGCTGGGGGCCGGTTTCCACCCCGACCTGACGGGCCGGGAGAACATCTACCTGAACGCCGCCATCCTGGGGCTCAGCCGCCGCGAGGTGGAAGAGCGGATCGAGAGCATCATTGATTTCGCCGAGCTCTGGGACTTCATTGACGTGCCCGTCAAGCGCTACTCGTCGGGGATGTACGTTCGGCTGGGCTTCGCCGTCGCCGCCCACGTGGACCCCGACGTGCTCTTGGTGGATGAGGTCCTGGCCGTCGGCGACTATATGTTCAAGGACAAGTGCATCCGGCGGATCAACGAGTTCCGGGACGCCGGCAAGAGCATGATCATCGTCTCCCACAACAAAGAGCAGATCCAGAAGCTATGCGACCGGGCCATCCTTCTCCACCGGGGCCAGATCGTCTACGCCGGGGACACCGGCGAGGTGCTGGAGCGGTACTACACCGAGTTCGCCGGTCAGGACCTGCGCCAGGGGCCGAACGGTCGCCACCGGAGGGAGCAGGGGGATCGCCCTATCGAGATCACCAAGGTCGTGCTGCTGGATGGGGAAGGGGAGCCTCGCAACGCCTTCGTGACCGCCGAACCGATGACCTTGCAGATCCACTTCCGGGCCCACGAGCGGATCGAGAGCCCCGTCTTCTACGCCCGGGTGCGCAACGAGCGGGGAACGCTACACGGCACGACGACGGCCCGTTTTGATCTGAACCGCACCTTCGAGGCCGGTGAGGAGGGGGTGGCCGTCGTCCACTACGAGAGCCTGAACCTGTTGACCGGTCACTACACCATCAATGTCGGCATCAAGCGGGACCATTTCTCCCCCTTCACCTTCGACCGCATAGACGACGCGGTTAGCTTCAGCGTCGGGGCCCGCTTCGACCAGGGGGGCGCTCTCGTCTATCTGCCCCACCGCTGGACCTTTCAAGAACCGGAGCAAGCAATACCCAACGCGCAACACGTAACCCATCCTACGTAACGTGCCCCACGTAGGCGGGCGCATCGGAGACAGACGGCTATGGCTCATCGCAAGACCTTTATCCTGAGCATAGACAGCGGCTGTTGGGACTACCTGGACCCCCTCCTGGCCCAGGGGCGGATGCCCAACCTGGAGCGGCTGATCCAACAGGGTAGCCGGGGGGTGCTGGAATCCACCATACCCCCCATCACCCCCGTGGCCTTCGCATCCTTCATTACGGGCCTCAACCCCGGCAAGCACGGCATCTTCGACTGGGCCGTGCGTCGGGGCCGGGGCTTTCAGTCGGCCAGCGCCGTCTCCCGGCGGGGCACCCCCTTCTGGCACTACCTGAACGCCCAAGGGGTACGGGTGGGGCTCTTGAACATCCCGATGACCTACCCTCCTCAGCCGCTGGACGGCTTCCTTATCGCCGGCATCGTCGTGCCCCGCTCGGCCCGCGACTTCACCTATCCCCGCCCATTGCTGGAGGCCATTGAGCAGCGGCACGGCCCTTACGAGGTAGAGGTCTCCCGTCGCCCGGCTCCGCCGGACCAATGTGCCTGCCCCGACGGGGACCTGGACCTGGACGTCGAGGACCCCGTTCGTCCGGTAGCCCACGGCGGCGATCCCGAAGCCTACCTGCAGGCGTGGCTGGAGCAGGAGCGGCGACAGACCGACATCGCCCTGGAGCTGATAGACGAGTACCGGGTGGACGTGCTGGCCTTCAACTACGTCTCCCTGGATCGGCTCAACCACTTCGCCAGTTGCTTTGAGCACGTGGAGCGGGCGCTGGAGAACGTGGATGCCCAGATTGGCCGCTTTATGGAGCGCTTCCCGGAAGCCAACTACATCGTTATGTCCGACCACGGCTCCCGCCGCATCCAAGGGGCCTTCCTGCTGGGCAAGTGGCTGGCCGAGCACGGCTACCTGCGCTATGGGGAGCAGAACCTGCGCATTCCCCGCCACGAGGTGAACTTCGTCCTGACCCGGCTCTTCCAGGAGCACTACGGCTGGCGTGGCGTTGGCGAGCGGATAGCGCGGCGGTTGGTGGGTGGGCTGTTACGGATCTTCCCACCGGCGCTGTTGGAACCCCTCTGGAAGCGGCTGGCCGCCCAGGCCCCCGGTGCCTTCGCCTACCGCTTCACCAGCCGCGTGGACTGGCCCCGCACCCAGGTCTACGCCCGTTCCCCCAACGGCCCTCTCTTCATCAACCTGCGGGGGCGCGATGAGCACGGCTGGGTGCGACCGGGACGGCAGTACGAAGCCATCCGCGAGGCGGTCATCGCCGACCTGCGCCGCGTCCGCGATCCCTTCACCGGAGAGCCCCTCTTCCAGCGGATCTACCGTCGCGAGGAGCTGTACCAGGGTGAAGCTGCCGCCGAGGCCCCGGACATCATTCTCGACCCCTACGGGTCTAGCTGCGACCTCATCGTGGACAACAGTCCTCAGGCCTTCCACTTCGTGAACCGGCTCACCCGCTTTGGGGACCACTCCCACGAGGGCCTCTTCGTCCTCAGCGGCCCTGATTTCGCCCGACTGCCGGATGGGGAGCATCGGGCATCCATCCTGGACATCCCGGCGACCCTGCTCCATTTGTACAACGTGCCCATTCCTGAGAACTTCGATGGACGGGTGCTCACCGACCTGCTGGCGGCCGACTTCCTGCGCCGTCACCCGGTGCGCACCCAGGCCGCCGATGGCGATGGAGCCGGTCCTCAGCGCGAGTACAGCGATGAGGAGATGGCCCAACTGACAGAGCACCTGCGTGAGCTCGGCTACCTGTAGATATGCTATGCGCAACCCGTAACACGCTATGAAATCCCTGCTCATCACCTCAACCTTTCCGCCCCGCCTGGGGGGACGTGAGAACTACCTGTACAACCTCTTCGCGCACCTGCCTGCCGAGGAGGTGGTGGTCCTGACTCCGGACCGGGAGGGGGACTGGGAGCGCTTCGATCGAGAGAGCCCCTTCCCCATCATCCGCACCGAGCCGGAGGGGTTCCAGTGGTTTTACCAGGGGGGGCGGCGCCTGCGATGGCGTTGGTTTTCCTTTCTGGCCCGCCTCTGTCGGCAGGAAGAGGTCCGGGTTGTCCACTGTGGTACGGCCCTGCCCGATGGGCTCTCGGCGCTCCTGCTGCAGCGGACCTTAGGTCTCCCCTACGTCGTCTACACCTTCGGCCTGGAGGTCCTGCGCTATCGGGATCAGCCCTGGACCCATCAGCGGTTGATGCGGGCCTTGCACGAGGCGAGTCGGGTCGTCGCCATCAGCAACTTCACCAAGCGGGAACTCGTCCGGCTGGGCCTCCCGGCCGATAAGGTGACGACCATCTACCCGGGTCTGGACACCCAGCGCTTCCGGCCCGATCCCGAGGCGGGGGCTGCCCTCCGCAAGCGGCTTGGCCTGGAGGGGAAGAAGGTGATCCTCACCCTGGGGCGGCTGGTGCCCCGCAAAGGGCAGGACCGGGTGATCGAGGCGCTTCCCCAGGTCCTGCGCCAGGTGCCCGACGTGGTCTACCTCATCGCCGGCGATGGGCCGGACCGGGAGCGGCTGGAGAGGCTGGCCTGGGACCAGGGCGTGGCCGACCACGTTCGCTTTGTGGGGCGGGTGGCTCACGGCGAGGGGCGGGCCTACTACAACGCTGCGGACCTTTTCGTCATGGCGAGCCGTCGCATCGAGGGGGAAGGGGATGTCGAGGGGTTCGGCATCGTCTTCCTGGAGGCCAACGCCTGCGGTCTGCCGGTGCTGGGTGGGCGTTCCGGGGGCGTGGTTGAGGCCGTTGCCGATGGGGAGAGCGGCTTCCTGGTGGATCCCAACGATCCCGCCGACATCGCTCGGCACATCGTTGCCCTCCTACGGTACGACGAACTGGCCCGCCGTTTGGGACAGCAGGGGCTCCGCCGCGTGCGGACCCAGTTTTCCTGGAGACGCGCCGCCGCCCAGGTACAGGCGATGAACGAGGCCCTGGCCACAGGAAGCCCCCAAGCCCGATTCCGACTCCTCCAAGGAGCCCAGTTCCTGCTTCGGAAGCAGTGGGCTGCGCTCTGATCATCCCCCTCTGGCAGACAACGAGGCCGACAATGTGTGGAGGGATCATTCGACGGGCACTTTACACCTATCAGACCGAGGGACTGCGGGGCGTCTGGCGGAAGAGCCGGAACCGGCTGGCAAAACAGCCCCAGTATCGGCGGTTGCTGGTCCTGGAGCTTCCCTTCACCGACGCCCTGCCGATCATCGAGCCCAAGGTTCCGGCCACCTTTGAGGAATTGGCACCCGCCGATGTGGACGAGCTGATCGCCCTGCGACCTTACCTCACCCGGTGGGTGATCGAGCAGCGTCTGGAGGCGGGCCATCGTTTCTACGTGGCCAAACTGCATGGAAGGATTGTGCACACCCGCCTGGTGGCGGTGAACAAAGCCTATATCGGCTATCTGAAGCTGGCCTTCCCCTTGTCACCGAGGGAGGTCTACTTCGGGGAAGCCTACACCGTGCCGGAGTTCCGGCGTCAGGGACTCCACTCGGCCTGTCTCTCTTTCGTGAGCCGGTTGATGCGCCAATCGGGGTACCATCACGCCATCGCTCTGGTCTATCCCCGTAACCGGCCCGCCCTTCGATCCCTGGAGAAGGTGGGCTTCCGGCGCAGAGGGATCATCGGCTTCGTGAGCCTGTTGGGGGCCTACCGCTACTTCTACTGGGCCCGACAGGGGGGCTTCGACCGCCTGGACAACGCCCTCTTCGTGCCCAGGGGGAGGCTGGTGCCGGCGGAGCTCCAGGGGCAGATTTGGTGATTCTGATGGCTGGATTGATCGGCTGGGTTGGGCAGGCGAGTCGCGAGCAGGTCGAGCAAGGGTTGCGGCGGATGGCCGCTGCGATGCCCCGGCGCGATGCGCTCCGGGCGGACCTCTACGCGGACGAGGGGATCGGGTTGGGGCGGCTCCACCTGGGCACCCTCAACCCGGAGCCCCAGCCCCTCTGGAACGAGGACCGTTCCCTCGCCATCGTGATGGAGGGGGAGGTCTACGACTACGCCGACGAGAAGCGGCGTCTGATGGAGCGTGGCCACCGCTTCCCGGTGGGCAACGATGTCGAGTTTGTGCTTCACCTCTTTGAGGAGTACGGACCGGAGGCGCTCCCTCGTCTCAACGGGGCCTTCGTCGCGGCCATCTGGGACCTCCGACATCGGAGGCTCACCCTCTTCAACGATCGCTTTGGCCTTCAGGCCCTCTTCTACGTCCAGGTGGGCCGGCAGTTTCTCTTCGCCTCTTCGACCTGGCCCCTGCTGGCCCATCCCGGCGTGGAGCCCCGGCTCGACCGGGTCGCCGTGGCCGAGTTCCTGACCTTTGAGTTCGTCCTGGGGGAGAGGACGCTGCTGGAGGGGATCTCCCTCCTGCCGCCGGCCACCTGCTTCGTCGTCCAGGACGGTCGGGTCCGAGAAGGGCGCTACTGGCACTTCCACTTCGCCCGACGCCATCGGCTCCACGAGAACGGTTACTACGTGGAGGCCTGGACGGAGCGGATGGAGCGGGCCGTGGCGCGGCAGTTGCGGGACGATGGCCCCATCGGCGTTCAGTTGAGCGGGGGGTTGGACTCCCGGGTGGTGTTGGCCTTCATCCGCTCCCGCCATCCGTCGGTTCACACTTTCACCTTCGGTCTGCCCGATAGCGACGACGCTCGGCTGGCCCGGGAGGTGGCCCGCCAGCTCCACACCGTGCACCACTTCCTGCCCTTGCGGCCCGACTTCGTGCGGGAGATCGCCGAGGAGGCCGTCCGGCTGAGCGATGGGCTGAAGAGCTGCGTCCACCTGCACGCCTTCGCCCAGGCCCGTCAGATGGCAGAGCATGTGCGGGCCGTCTACACCGGCTCCCTGGGGGATTCCCTGATGGGGGGGCACCTGAGCCGGAGCCTGTGGGCCTGTTACGACGAGGAGGAGTTGGCCCGCTCCCTCTTCCGCCAGTACAATGTTGTCTTCTCGCCTCCGGCGCTGTCCGCGCTGCTCGGGGAGGGCTTTGAAGACGGCTTGAGGGAGCAAGTCTTCGCCGACTTCCGGGCCACCCTGGCCGAATCTCGGGCCCGGCTCCAGGCCGACGTCCGGGAGCACTTCTCCATCCGTCAGAGCGACCGGCGCTGGATCCTGGAGGGGCAGCGGCTGTTGCGCCACTACCTGATCGTGCGCACGCCCTTCTACGACAACGACCTGGTGGATTTTATGCTCACCGTCCCGCCTGGACTGCGCTTCGAGGAATACCTCTACCGGATCGCCTTTCGCCGGGCCTTCCCCCGGCTGGCCAAGGTGCCGCTGGAGAAGACGGGGCTGCCCCTAGCACCTGGCATGCGCGACCTGCGCATCCGGCTGGGGCGACGGGTGCGCTGGTGGCTGCGTAGCGCAGGGCTTCGCTTTGTCGCCCCGCCCCGCCGGCGTCCCTACGCCGACTACAACGGCTGGCTGCGCACGACCCTGCGCCCCTGGGTCGAGGAGACGCTGCTGGGTCCTCAGGCCCGTCTGCGGGACCTCTTCCGGCCCCAGGCCGTTCAGGCACTGGTGGCCGAGCAGATGGCCGGTGCCGACCACGCCCGCCGGTTGGGGGTGCTGCTCACCCTGGAGCTCTGGCTGCGTCAGCTTTCCTGAGCGCCCGTTGGAGGGGAGTTAGGCCCACTTCGCAGGTATCACGCAGAGTGGGAGAAGAGAGGTAGACGAAATTGAAAGAACTCAAATGGATAATGTTGCTGTTCTGCACAATGGCAGTAGTTGCCGCATGCACGAGCAATTCATCGGTTGATGTGACCACTTCACTCCCGACGAAGACGCCGGTGACCGCTGTGATACCCTCACCCTCGCCGACACGGACGATCACGCCTTCACCGACGGCCACGAGCACACCGACTCCTTCTCCTGTGCCCACATTTGCCCCAACTCCGACAGCGACGCCCGATCCGGCTGCGATATGCCGGGTGCCTGGAGAGGACGGCCGTATTTTCGTCATCAGCGATGAGGAGTTGTAAGAACACGATTTACGTTTGGAGGCGAAAACAGCCTTGCGGGAAGCCATTCGCAGGGAGTATCCCGGTTGGGCAGAGTACTCTCAGCAATTGACTTTTGGGGAAATGGTGGTGACCCACGATTTGGTACGCATTCTGTTGGATGCAGGATATCCGTGCATAGAAGGACCGTGTCCTTATCAGATTTCGGTCAATCCGCAGGTCATTCTAACGGTGATGACGACGCAATACGGTGATGAACCGCCGCCTGATTTCGATGCGTGGCAGACGGCCAGACAGA
>WFUY01000527.1 GCA_015484715.1 Thermoflexales bacterium
CCGCAGCAGTTCGTTTTCGATGGCCCATCTCTCTCCGCCGTCGGGAGGCGGGGGGGGCTTCAGGGGTTTTCCTGCCACCTCCTCCTCGGACGGGTCCAGGAAGTAGGTAGCGTAGCCGTAGCTTGGCAGGTCTCGGGCGACGAAGGTGATCTCTTGGGTGGGGGCTAGGTAACCGATCACCCGGTACTGCTCCACCGATTCGTCGCCCAGGAGGGCCTGGACCTGGGCCAGCCCTTGCTCCACCGCCTCTGGGTCTGGCAAGCCCTTTTCGAGCAGGGCGATGGTGATGGTAGCTTGCACTCCCTCCCGCCGGCCCCGGACTTCGCGGATGGGCAGTCCCATAATCCGGCCCTCCTGGACGAAGGCCATCGCGCCGATCAGTCCCTGTCGGTCCACCCGCATATCCAGCAGCGGATGGGGTTCGGCGGGATTACCCATCTGGTGGGGCACGACCTGGCCCTGGGCATCTACCACCTGGAAGCAGCGGAAGCGGTCGGCCAGGGAAACCGTCACAGTCACGGCATCGGTGCGGGGGCCGTCCAGCGGGTTGAAGACGACGATAGGCATCCGCTGGTGGTTACCGCCCATCTCGATCTGGCTGGCTATGGTGAGCATGCTCTGGCGGGTGATCTCCCCGGCGATCTGCTCGGCCTGGTCGAAGCGGGGCACCATCTCCCGGTGCACCTGGTCCACGCTGCAGCCGCAGATGGAGTCGTGGGGGTGGTTCTGCAGGAGCAGCCGCCAGGCCTCGTCCAAGAGGGGAGCTGGGTGGCGCAGTCGAGGCAGGGGAACATTGCCGGTCAGGATCACCGGCTGGAGGTCCCCCGGGTCCAGCAGTTCCGCCCAGGCGGCGAGGGGCTCTGCCCAGCGGGTCAGGAGCGTCTCCAGGGCGTGGTTGCGCTGCTTGATCCAGATGCGGGTGGAGAGGACGCCGGGCAGCAGGTGGTGGCGCTTAGGGGAGCGCAGTTCCCCGCGCACGACGGGCAACTCGGCCAGTCCCTCATCCCCCAGGGCCTCTTCCATCGCCTGAAAATAGCGGGGCAACGTGCTGAGGAGGACCCGGTCGGGGATTCCCTCCTGGACGGCGGCGATCAGGAGGGGGAGCTCCGGCTGGGGCTCCTGGTGGTCGGTGCCGTTCAGGAGCAGGAGGTGGGCGGAGCGAGAGTGGGGGGCCAGACTGTCCCGCAGTTCGGTCAGCCGTTGGACAAAGGCACGGGGCTCCGTGGGCAGGCGGGCCGCGTTGTCGTAGCCATCGCGCAGGTAGCTGAGGAGCACCCGGCTGCCATCGGGAGCTTCCCACCAGAGCTCCGTAGGCTCGTCGTCCAGCCCCCGGCGCAAGGCTGCCCAGCGGATGCCGAACCCCTGCAGGATTTGGGGCATCTGACCGATGTGGCCGAAGGGATCGGGGATGTAGCCCACAGGCATCCCACCCCCGAAGGCGTGGGCCACCCGGGCTCCCCGCTTCAGGTTGCGGAGGATCGCTTCGGGACCGACGAGGAACTCGTCGGGTAGGACGTACCAAGGGCCGATAAGGAGACGGCCTGCCTCCACGTGGGCCCTGAGTGCCTCCTCCTGCTCCGGGCGCACCGCCAGGTAGTCCTCCAGCAGGATGACCTGCCCATCAAGGGTGAAGGCCAGGTCGGTCGGCTCCTGAGCCAGGAGGGTGAGGAGCCTGTCCATTAGGTGGACCAGCCGCAGTCGGAAGAGCTGGAAAGGCTGATACCACTCCCGATCCCAGTGGGTGTGGGGCACGATGTGGAGCGTATGGGCCATCAGTCAGGTCCTCACCCCTGGGTTTCCTGGTCCTCGGGAGGGGATTCAGGCCGGGGAGGCAAAGGGCGGTGGTGACGACGCAGTTCCTGGACAGGGATCTTGATCACCTTGCGGCAGTGGGGGCACTCCAGGTTGTAGTGCCGGGCCTTCTGGGCCTCGACCTCCTCCAGGGCAGCAGCGACCGCTTCCTGGCTGAGGGTGAAGCTCCATCCACACCGTTGACAGCGTACGTGCATCATTGGATTCCCTTATCCTTCGGGCAGCCGAAAGTCCGCGCCTAAGATCAGTTCGATGTCGGCCTCGGCGTTGGATCCGGTATCGCTGAAGATGCGGCTGGCCGGCACCCCCAGCACCTGGGCCAGATAGCTGACGGTGAAGGGCTTTCCCGTGTGGTCAATGATGACCGTGTCGGCCCGCAGTTCGTTGGCATCCCGGATACTGACCACCTGGAATCCCCGGGCCTGCAGGTACTCGCTCGTCCGCCGGGCCAGCCCCGCCGTCTGCGTCCCATTCTCCACGACGATGCGTCCCCCCTCTTGGGCCAGCCGCGCCAGCGGATCCTGGCTGACCGGTAGCGGGGCCTCGGCAAAGAGGGTATCCCGCAGTTCCCGCATCTTCTCCCGGATGGGGACCAGGACCTGCTGGCCGTCGGGGGTCTCGTAGGGGATGGTGTAGTAGTTGTCCAGCACCGCGCTCTGGATGCGGTTCCGGTCCACCTGGGCTGCCAGCCAGGCCAACTGCTGGGCCTGCTCCAGCGTCATGTCGGTCTGGACGGCGTTGCCCAGGGTCTGCAGCAACCGGGGGGCCTTGGCGATGAGTTGGGGCAGGAGGCCCAGGTCCAGCACCCGGTCCCGGATGGCCAGGATCACCTGCTGCTGTCGCTTGGCCCGGTCGAAGTCGCCTCCAAAGGTGGCACGGGTGCGGGCGTACTTGAGGGCGGTCTTGCCATCCAGGTGGTGCCAACCGGCCTCGATGTAGAAGGGGTCGTAGCCGTACCCCTCGTCGGGGTAGTCGGGGTCGTTGATCGTCTCCGGCACGTAGATGTCAATGCCGCCGATCTCGTCCACCAGCCGCTCGAAGGCGGTGAAGTTGAGCCGCACGTAGAAGTGGATGGGGATGCCCAGGTTGTACTCCACCGTCCGCTTGGCCAGCGCCGGCCCGCCCCCAGGGTAGCCGAAGAGATCGCCGTAGTAGTGGGCGGTGTTGATCCGCTGGTTGCTCCCCAACTGTCGCTCGTAGCCGGGGATGGGCACGTAGAGGTCCCTGGGGATGGAGAGCATCCCGGCGGTCATGCTGACCGGGTCCAGGGTCAGGACGATCATCGTGTCCGTCCGCCAGGGCCCCTCGTCGGTCTCCACCTCCCGCTGATCTATGCCCAGGACCAGGATGTTGACCCGCTCTTTGCCTGACCAGACCTGGGGGGTGGGGATCGGCGTCGTCTCGGCGTTGACGACACCCGTGGACACGGGCCGAACCGGTGGGTTGCTCCATTCGACGATCTGCTGGTTAGCGACGAAGTTGCGCACGGTGGCGTAGAGGAAGTAGGCCACGTAGAGCACCACGGCCAGGAAGAGGATCACCAGGCCCGTGAGCAACCAGTTGGGGACGCCACCCCGACGGTACGGTTGGTGCCCTTGACTTCGCGTGCCCATCATTGGCAGCCCCTCGACAGCGAATTTGGCTTGGCGGTTCAGCGCCTGGCGGGCAGCCGGGGAAACTTGTGGGGAACCACCAGATCGCCACGGCTGACCGGCTGGCAGCGATTATAACACAGTTGGGCCGGGGTGACAATCTGTTGACTTTCGTCCTTTTGCTGGTATAATTGCTCGCCGGGACTCGGCCCAGGGAGGTCGGCGCCTGCGCCTCTTGACAGGGCACCCCACTGGCAGGGATGACCAATGTCCACCCAACCCTTTCCCGCTGAATTTGAGCCCCGGCGTTGTCCGGCCTGCGGCAGCCGGGTGGCTGATCAAGCGACCACCTGCCTGATGTGCGGCGCTCCGCTGGTCGAAGAAGTGCCTCCTCTGGAGGAAGCGCCTCCGGCCCGACCCTGGCGCACCCTCCTCCTAGGGGGGATTGTGCTCCTCCTGCTGGCCGGGGGGGGATTCCTCTGGTCCCAGCAGAACCGGCCGGCCCCGGTC
>WFUY01000528.1 GCA_015484715.1 Thermoflexales bacterium
GATCGTCCGGCTGCGGCAGACGGGCGGGGCCTCGGCCGCGCTGCCCGGCTTGGATGACGTGGCCGTGAACGCTTACCTGGCTGCCCGGCGCTCCCAGCTCTACGTGCCGGCCGGTGACGATCCCACCCCCGTCACCTTCGTCGTCCGGCCCGGAGAGACGGCGGCCAGCGTGGCCCAGCGGCTCCAGCAGCAGGGGCTGATCAAGGACGCCCGCCTCTTCCGCGCCTACCTGCGGGCCGAGGGGCTGGACGCCGGCTTGGAAGCGGGGGAGTATACGCTGAAGGCGACGATGACGATGGCGGAGATTGCCCGCGTCCTCCAGCACGGGCGGGTGGAGGAGCGCAGCATCACCATCCCGGAGGGGTTGCGCCTGGAGGAGGTGGCCAGCCTGGTGGCGGTGAAGGCCGGCCTGGATCCCAACGCCTTCCTACAACTGGCCCGCTCCGGCGACTTCGACTACGACTTCCTGCGGGATCGCCCCGCCGGTGCCACCCTGGAGGGCTACCTCTTCCCCGACACCTACCGGCTGCCGGAGGGGGCCACTGCCGAGGACCTGATCCGTCGGATGCTGGACAACTTTGACGCCAAGGTGACGCCGGCGATGCGGGCCCAGGCCGCCCGGCGGGGGATGACCCTGTACGAGGTCGTCACCCTGGCTTCCATCGTGGAGCGGGAGGCGGTGCTGCCCGAGGAGCGCCCCCTCATCGCCAGCGTCTACCTCAACCGGCTGGCCCTGGGGATGAAGCTGGATGCCGACCCCACCGTCCAGTACGCTTTGGGCTACCAGCCGGAGCAGGGGACCTGGTGGCCGGTTCTGACGCTGGAGGATTACCAGGGGGTGGACTCCCCTTACAATACCTACAAGTACGGGGGGCTTCCCCCAGGCCCCATCGCCAGCCCCGGCCTGGCCTCCATTCAGGCCGTGCTGGAGCCGGCCGAGAGCGACTACCTCTACTTCCTGCGCGACTGTGAGGCCGACGACGGCCGGCACCTCTTCGCCAGGACGGAAGAGGAGCACTACGCCAACTACGCCCGCTGTCAGTGAGGGGAAGTATCCGAGCACCTAGGCAAGGAGTGCGTGCCGATGAAGCGCTGTTCTCAATGCAAAGCGGCACTGTCAATACTAGCGAAGTGCACGGCCTAATGCACGTAGTAGATCGAACGTGTTTATGTAGCCTACTCTTACCAATTGACATACATTGGGGATTTTAATTCGACCTTTGTACCGTCCTGACCCCTGGTCACGCTGTTCCTGTTTGAGGGCCTCCATCGTGACCACGACCAGGTTGTGAGCCTTCGCGCAGGCGATGACCCAGGGGTCCGCCCCGCTTAGGAAGTCCTGAACGTGGTGCGGCTCATACCGACGGTTTACCAGGTTGGCTATCCTGGAATATGCTGTGACAGTTGCTTGATCCGGGTTCACGAACAGGGTTTCTCTGTGATTTTTGGCCCATTCGGATAGTTGGTCTCGTGAACGGACCAGTTCGTCATAGACCGGGAGGGGACTACAAATAATAGCCTGTTCAGCCCATTCAGCGAGCGCTTCCCAAAAACCTGGTGCAATATCGAAGGCATAGTATCTCCGGTGGGCCTCAATGAAAACGTTGGCGTCCAAGCAGTACTGCACGTGTTTGCCCCTTCTCCCGAGGGAAAATCAGAGCCCAATCTGTTGGAGGAGGTTCTCCAATGTCTGAGGTTGGACGTTCAGCAAACGAGAAGCTTCTTGGTAAAGGAGAGCTTCTTGCCGCAAGGCAATTCCAATCTCCCGAAGCAACAGTAACCCATTGCGGGCTTGCAAGTTATGATAGAAGTTCCCTCGGCCTCGCCGAGAAGGGGTCCTTCTAACCTTCTCTTGGGCTTGATCATAAGCGATTTGGAACCCTTCGGAAGAGATCAATCCGAGTTCGCGGGCACGGATCAGAACCACGAAGACGCTTACTCGAAAGGCCTGTGCCATCTCTTGGGCAGTGTGGAGGATATCTTGCCCCTGTGTCCATCGTCTGCGCAGCTCGTGGGCTGGAACGAGTAGTTCCGCAGCGACCTGATTGCATAGCCGCTCGATGGCCGGCGTTTCAGGAAAGGGATGAGGGGCCGGCTCAGGGTTGGACACGCCACCGGTACCCGTCCAGATATGGCCTAGTTCGTGGGCTAGGGTGAAAATGCGACCAGCGATAGAGTCACGGGCGTTGATGAAGATCAGAGGGGCATATCTGTCTATCAAAGCGAAACCACGGAACTCTTCTACAGAGAGTGTGCGCCGAGAATTGCTACCCACAATGCCGCTTTGCAGGACCATAATGTCCGCACTTTCTGCATGTCGAACGAGTAGACGCAGGTGCTCCTCCCAACTTCGTGCCCTCTGGGCTGGCGGCATAGGAAGCGCAAGCCTTGCACGGATGTCGGCAGCAATACTCTCGGGAGCGTCCTCTTGAGAGAACTTGCCTACAAAGGGAAGTGGATCAGCGCCTTCCCGGACACGCCATTCACGCATCCAATCACGTTTTCGCAGAGCATCGTTAAGCACATCCTCTAAATCGGGGCTGAACCTGCCTCGCTCAGCATCAGGAAGGGAGCGAAAATCCACAATCGGCACAGTCGTGGTCGGGGGAGCGGATAGAAAGAGATACCCCATCGGAATCCGCAGAGCACGAGCCAGCTTCTGAGCCTGCCGAAAAGTAGGTCGGGCCTTGCCTGTCTCCCATGCACGCACCACTTCGGGTTTTCTAGCTTTCCCGACCTTCTTTGCCAGTTGCTCCTTGCTCAGTCCGGCACGCTGTCTGGCCCAGCGTAGAACGGCGGGATTGATGCTTACGTAAGTCATAGGGGTCCTCAACTCGCTTCCTGACCAACTGTGAACGTCCGAGCACGGCCTGACGCGCAAATAGGAGAGACCATCTCCCCCCCAACTCAGCCAGACTGTGGCCCCTTTGTGGACTTTGCTCCCAGGGATGGGCCGCCGGGGATCATCCGAAGAGCATACGGAGTTGGCGGCGGAAGTGGTGGTCTTGCAAGCGGGCCAGCGTTACCGTCTCCTCGTAGGCTTTGCCGTAGAGCCCCTTCTTCGTCAGGTAGACGCAGGGCGTCCCGTCGGACGTGATGCCCGGCGTCCCCCCCTCGATCCCCAAGGCCGTCAATTCCGCCTGGATGGCCCGAATGGTCGCCAGCTTGCCGGGGTCCTCCAGCCCGCCTGCCTGCCGGGACCGCTCCCGCTGGTGCTTCTCCCATTCCGCCAGGACCAGCGGGTAGCGCGTCCGCAGCCAGTTGATCAGCTCGTTGTACCGGTCTCCACCCATTGTACCCTCTCTCGCGCCTGGGGGACCGCTTCCACCGTCCCCACCAGATCGTAAACCATCGCGCCGGTGATGCGCACCGGAACCATCGTGCCTACCGGCAGCTCCTCCTCGATGAACACCAGACCGTCCACCTCGGGGGCGTCGCGGTAGCTACGCCCCACCGAGAGCCCATCCCCCTGCCCCTCGATCAGCACCTCCAGCCGTCGGCCAACGAAGGATTGTTGCCGGCGCAGGGAGATCTGCTGCTGGAGGGCCATCAGCCGATCCCGCCGCTCCGCCTTCACCGCCTCGGGCAGGTGGCCCGGCAGACGGGCCGATGGGGTCCCCGGCTCGTAGGAGTAGGGGAAAACCCCCACCCGGTCGAACTGGATCTCTTCCACAAAGTCAAGCAGGGCCTGGAACTCGGCTTCCGTCTCACCTGGATAGCCGACGATGAAGGTGGTACGCAGGGCGATCCCCGGCATCGCTTCCCGCAGGCGGGCGATGGTGTCGTATACCCAGCGGAGGTTGGCCGGTCGGCGCATCCGCCGCAGGACCGCCGGGTGCGCGTGCTGGAGCGGGATGTCCAAGTAGGGCAGGATCTGCTCGTGCTGGGCCATCACTTCGATGAGACGGGGCGTCACGTAGCCCGGATAGGCGTACATCACCCGGATCCAGGGCACCTCGGGGACCGCCTGGACAAGCTGTTCCAACAACCAGGCCAGCCCATCCTTCATCCCCAGGTCGTGGCCGTAATCGGTGGTGTCCTGGGCGATGAGGATCAGTTCCTGGACGCCGGCATCGGCCAGCCGACGGGCTTCGGCCAGGATCCGTTCCGGTGGGCGGCTGACAAGAGGGCCCTTGATGCGGGGGATGGTGCAGAAGGCACAAGGCCGGCGGCAGCCGTCGGCGATCTTGAGATAGGCGCTCGCCCCCTGGAGGGCCACCCGCAGCGTCCCACGCTCATCCTGGCCCACCGTCGCCGCCTCATCGGGCAGGTGGTAGAGGGGCTCCGGCCCCTTCCAGCCCCGCACCCGCTCCACGACCTCCACGATGTCCATCCAACGCCGGGTGCCCAGCAGGCCGTCCAGGCCGGGCACCTGGCGGATCAGCGCTTCCCCCCAGAGTTGGGAGAGGCAGCCGGCGGCGATAAGGGTCTGGTCGGCCCGCTTGCCGGCGGCCAACTCGCGCAGCATTTCCACCGACTCCTCCCGGGCGGGGCCGATGAAGCCGCAGGTATTCACGATGAGCAGGTCTGCCTGCTCCGGCTCAGCCACGCTCTCGTAGCCGGCCTGCCGGAGCAACTGGGCCATGCTCTCGGAGTCCACCGTGTTCTTGGCACAGCCTAAGGAGAGCAAGAAGAAACGTTGAAAGGACATAGATCACTCGCCCATCCAGCAGTTCGACGATGAGCGTCTCCTCATTGATCTCAACACGTCGTGCTCTCGCTTCTTGTACTTCCTGCAAGAGCAAGAGCCGCCTTGTCAGATTTCAACGGACGGAAGGCGATTAGGGGGACGGTGTCGGCAGTGGTGTGGGTGTGGCGGTAGGCAGCGGGGTGGCCGGACCGGCAGGGCTCCAGGCCCGCAGGACTACCTCTCCCCGTCCGCCCAACGGCCCCTGGGGCTGTCCGTTAACCGTCGCTTCTACACCGGCCCCGTTGCCCGTGTGCACGGCGACCTGCTGCCGGCCCGACCACTGCTGGGGCGTGCCGGGGGCCAGAATCCCCTCGAAGGCGAGTCGGCCATCGGTAAAGACTTGTACCCAGACATGCTCCCGGGCGGTGAGGGCCATCTCCACCAGGTCGGTGCGGACGGCGAAGGTGGGCGTCGGGGTCAGCGCCGGGGCGGTGGGAAGGGCCGTCGGGGCCGTCTCCGTTGCCACCGCTGCGCCGGCGAGGGGAGCCGAGGAGGTCGTGGCCTCAGGAACAGTCCCTCGCCCA
>WFUY01000529.1 GCA_015484715.1 Thermoflexales bacterium
AGCGTCAGATGTGTATAAGAGACAGGTCTGGAAGCAGGTGGCGAGGGGGGCCAAGTAGTAGTCGGCCATCCAGCGGGCCAACCGGACCTGCTCCGCCGTCACCACGGGCTCCGGATCCACCAGCGCCTCCAGGGGGCGGAGCGCTTCGGCGGGAACGGGGCTGGTCTCGCTCAGGCCGACGACGATGCCGTACTGGCGGCGGGGGCCAAAGGGCACCGTGACCAGGTGGCCGGGCCGGAGCCGGCCCTCCAGGTCTGGCGGGATGGCGTAATGAAAGGTCGGCTGGGTGGTCTCCTGGGGGCCAGCCGACCGTAGGGGGACGAGGACGGCCACTTCGGCGTACATCGTGGTCAGCGAGTCCTTGGTCCTCGGTCCTTCGTCCTGAGTCCTGGATCTCTGCGGCTCGATGCGGCGATCGAGGGGGCGGACGGCGGGGTGGTTTCCAGGCTCACATGGACGACGGTCTCGTGATCCTCTCCGAAGGTGAAGGTGGCCCGCACCCATTCCCCGGCAAGGATGCGTGGCAGCCAGTAGGCCCCATCCTGCCACATCTGGGCCAGGGGGAGCCGATCCACCGGGAACCAGGCCGGCCTCATCTCCGGGCTCTCCCGGGGAGTTCCTTCCCAGGCGGTGACCAGGAAGACGTGGACTTCCTGGCTCCAGGTGGGCCGGGCGGGGAAGAGGAAGGTCAGGTGGGCCACAGGTCGGAGGGCAGCTTCTTGGGCCTCGAGGCCGGCTTCCTCCCATAGCTCTCGGAGGGCGGCGGTGGTGATGGTCTCGCCGGCCTCCACTTTGCCGCCGAAGCCGGCGTATTTTCCGGCCCCGAAGCCGGCCTTCTTGAGTCCCAGGAGGACCTCGCGGGCCGGGTTGCCGCGCACGGGAAAGCAGAGGGTCCGCTGGTTCATCTAGGCGTGGTCCCGAACTTGGATGCGCAGGCGGGCGATGCGTTTGCCGTCCATCTCTTCCACCCGGAACCAGACGTGACGACCGTTGTCGTGGACCTCCACTTCGTCGTGGAGTTGGGGGATGCGCCCCAGTTGGCCCATGACGAAGCCGGCGATGGTGTCGTAGTGGGGGTCGGAGAGGTTCAGGCCCAGGGCGTCGTTGACCTCTTCGATGAGGGCCAGCCCATCCACCTGGTAGCTTCCATCGGAGAGGGGTTGGATCTCCGGTTCTTGGCGGTCGAAGGCGTCCTGGATGTCCCCCAGGATCTCCTCGACCAGGTCCTCCAGCGTCACCAGGCCGGCGGTGCCTCCGTACTCGTCCAGCAGGATGGCGATGTGCTGACGGGCACGGCGGAATTCGGCCAGCAGGTCGTCCACCCGGATCGTCTCGGGCAGGAAGAGGGCTTCGCGGGCCAGGTCTCGGAGGGAGGTGTTTGCTTCTCCTTTGTGGATTACCCGCACCAGGTCCTTGGTGTGCAGGATGCCGATGATGTGGTCCAGGTCCCCTTCGTAGACGGGGAACTTGGTCAGGAGGGTCTCGGCGGCCAGCTCGACCACTTCATCGAGGGTGGCATCGGCCGGGATGCAGACCATCTCGGTGCGAGGGATCATCACCTGGCGGGCGACCATGTTGCCCAGGTCGAAGACGGCGTGGAGCATTTCCCGCTCCTCGGGTTCGATGACGCCGCTCTCCTCGCTCTCCTCGACGATCAGCTTGAGCTCTTCTACGGTGTAGATGGCGGAGTGGCCGCCCATGGGCTGCATGCCCAGGGCGCGTAGGATGGCGCTGGATAACCGGTCCAGGACCCAGACGAAGGGGTGGAAGAGAAGGGTGAAGAGGTACATCGGCCGGGCCGCCAGGATGGCCGCCTGTTCGGGGAACCGGAGGCTGGCGACCTTGGGGACTTGTTCCCCCAGGACAACGTGGAGGCCGGTGACGATGGTGAGGGAGAGGATGACGGGCAGGGCGGCGAGGACGATGCTCAGGAAGCCGGCGGTCTGTTGGGCCGCTTCGTGGAGCCATGGTTCCAGCAGTTCGGCGGCGGTGTTCTCCCCCAGGTCACCCAGGGCCAGGCTGACGATGGTGACGCCCACCTGCGCCGCGGCGATCAGCCGGTCTTTGGCTTCCTGGGATTCCACCCAGTGGCGGACGATGGCGACAGCCCCGTTCCTTTCCTCGGCGAGTTGCTCGATGCGCGTCCGTCGGACGGCGACGACGGCGAACTCGACGGTGACGAAGAAGGCGTTGAGGCCGATGAGAAAAGCGATGCCCAGAATTTTAAGTAGCAGAGAGCCTTCCATTGGATAAGTGACAGATAAGTTGGGGGGTGCTACCCCGATGCGTGTTACGTGTTGCGCGTTGCGTGTTGCGTCGTGTAGAAGACGGCGGCAGCATAGCCTACGACGGCGTAGTAGTCACCGGTGACGTCACCGGAGGTGGCGTAGTGGAGCAGACGGGCTTCGTTGGCCCCCAGGGCCTGGGCGGCGAACATGACGGTGGCCATCGGCCCGCCCCCACAGGCCTGTCCTTTGCCCGTCTCCAGCACCTCCAGCAGCCCCACAGGGTCGAAGGCGGCGATGCGATCGGTGACGGCGGTGTCCAGCCGGCGGGCGGTGTTGGCGTCGTAGTAGTGGGAGAGGTCGGAGCTGGCGATCAAGAGGGCTCTCCTGCCCTGCAGCAGGTCGGCCAAGGCTGCTCCCAACTCACGGCAGGCGGCCTCCGACTGATCGCGCATCATCACCGGGAGCAGGCGGAACTCCCCATCCAGGGCGACCTGGAGGAAGGGGAGCTGGATCTCCAGGGAGTGCTCCTGATCTTGCCACACCCGCCGCACTCCCACGCGGCGGTCGAGCTCTTCCAGCAGGTCCGTCGCCACCGGCACCTCTCCCAAGGGGGTCCAGTAGCCGTCGTGGGCGGTGGTGAAGAAGGGGGCGAAGCCCAGCCCCCGATGGTCTGGTCCGATGAGGGCGACCACGTCGTAGGTGTTGCCTTCGACCTGGCGATAGGCGTAGCCGGCGACGGGACCGGAGTAGATGTGGCCGGCATGGGGAGCGACCAGTCCAATCACCCGTCCGGGGACGACCTCCACCTGGGCCTCCCGGATGTAGCTGGCGACGGAGTCACGAAGTTGGTTCGGTGAACCGGCGTACCAGGTCCCTGCGATAGGGGACGGTCTGGGGTCTCGGACGGCGGTCTTCACGACACTCATTGCAACACCTCCTACGTTCCAACCGGCCTACAACCGGACGATCCGTGGTTTCACCCGACAGTGTTCCGCCGTGATGATGGCCAGAATCTGATCTACGGCTTTGTCCAATTCCCCCGTTCGGTTGACGACCACGTAGTCGAACTCGGGCAGCCGCCGCATCTCCTGACGGGAGGTGGCGATGCGGAGCTTGAGCTGGTCAGGAGGCTCCGTCTTGCGGGCTTGGAGGCGGGCGATCAGTTCTTCTTCCGAAGGGGCTGTGACGAAGATGAGGACCGCCTCGGGGATGAGGCGACGGATGGTGGCGGCTCCCTGGACGTCTATGCGGAGGATCACGTCCTTGCCGCTGGCCAGGGCTTGGCGCACCTGCTCTTTGGGGATGCCTTTGTAATCTCCATATACGACGGCGTACTCCAGGAGCTGATCCTCCTCGATCATCTGGGCGAATTCGTCGGTGGAGACGAAGAAATAATCGCGACCGTGGACTTCCCCCTCGCGTTGGGGACGGGTGGTGGCCGTGACGACGAAGTGGAAGGGATAGCCTAGCTCCTTCATCCGGGCGATGAGCCGGTCCTTGCCGGCGCCCGAGGGGCCGGAGATGACGATGAGCAGCGGATAGGTGGGGAAGTGGTAGAGGTCCTCAGTCTCCACAGACGGGTTCCCTTTGGTTGCTCCAGTGCCTTGCTTCGGGTATAATCTAGAGAAAACCTCGCTTCTGACCCTCTCGCGGGCCTCTGAGGCCGTGGGCCGGCCTCCTCGATGCTCGATGAGGTCTCGGAGAACCTGCGGGAGGGTTCAATGGTCAGGAGGAGAACGATGCCCATCTACGAATATCGCTGTCTTGACTGCGGTCGCAAGCTCTCCGTTTTCTGGCGCAGCCGACACGATGTGAAACCGGTGAACTGTCGCCGCTGTGGAAGCGATCGTATGGTCCGCATCGTCTCCCGGGTGCGCCTGGTGCGCTCGGAGGAGAGCCGCCTAGACGATCTGACCGACGAGGCGATGCTGGCCGACCTGGATGAGAACGACCCCCGCAGCTTGGGGCGCTGGATGCGCCGGATGAGCCAGGAGCTGGGGGAGGACCTGGGTCCGGAGTTCGACGAGATTGTGGGCCGGCTGGAGGCGGGCGAGAGCCCCGAGGAGATCGAGAAGTCCATGCCGGAGCTGGCCGATTGGGCCGATGGGGGCGAGGACTTCGTCGGTGGGAGCGAGTTCGATTGAGCGAACCCCTCTCCCGTAGGAGGGCTTTTCAAGCCCGACCTGTCGGCCCTGGAAGGGCCTCCTACGAGCCTTCCCGTCGGAGGGCTTTTCAAGCCTGACCCGTCGGCCCTGGAAGGGCCTCCTACGAGCTTCCCGTAGGAGGGCTTTTCAAGCCCGACCTGTCGGCCTTGGAAGGACCTCCTGTCGGCCCTGGAAGGGCCTCCTACGCCGTCTCCCGCTCTAACAAGGGCACGACGGCCTTCCAGATGTCGGTCTGCACCGCCTCGATGGGGCGATCGGCATCCAGCACTCGCCATCGTCCCGGTTCTGCTGCTGCCAGGGCGTGATACCCTGCCCGCACCCGTTGGTGAAAGGCTACGTCCTCTTGATCGAGCCGATTCCACTCCCCTTCGCCCCGTTGGAGGGCCTCCCGTTTGCGTGCCAGTCCCTTCTCGACCGGCAGGTCCAGGTAAAGCGTCAGGTGAGGTTTTAACCCGCCGGTGGCGAAGTCCATCATCCTCCGCAGCGTCTCCAGATCCAGCCCGCGACCGTATCCCTGGTAGGCAAGGGTGCTGTCGGTGTAGCGGTCGCAGAGGACGATGGTGCCTCGTGCCAGGGCCGGGCGGATGACCTCGGCGACCAGTTGGGCCCGGGAGGCGGCGTAGAGCAGGACCTCGGTTCGGGGGTCCATCGCCCGGTTGCGGAGGTCGTGGAGCACGGCCCGAATCTGGTCGCCGATGGCGGTACCGCCAGGTTCACGGGTGGTGAGGACGGGCTGGCCGGCCTGGCGTAGCCGGTCGGCCAGCCGTTGGATCTGCGTTGTCTTCCCACTCCCCTCGGGGCCTTCGAAGGTGATGAAAAGGCCCATTCCATCGCTGGTGCTGGGGCTAGCTGGCCTGCACGGCCAGGTAGTTCTGGAGACCCATCTGCTCGATCTGGTCGAGTTGGGCCTCAAGCCAGTCCACGTGGGCTTCCTCGTCCTGGAGGATGGATTCGAGAAGCTCCCGGGTCCCGTTGTCGCCGACCTCGGTGGCCTGCCGGATGCCTTCGTTGTACGCTTTCACGGCACCCTCTTCGGCCGCCAGATCGTGCCTGTACTGGGCTTCGACGTCGGGGCCGATGGTGATCTCGTTCAGCCGGGTGACGATGGGCGTTCCTTCCAGGAAGAGGATGCGTTCGATCAGCTTTTCCGCGTGCTTCATCTCCTGGATGGCCCGCTTCTCAATCGCCTGATGGAGCCGTTCGTACCCCCAGTTGGCGCACATCTCCGAGTGTACGATGTACTGGTTGATGGCGGTGAGTTCGTCGGCCAAGAGGGCGTTCAGCGTTTCGATGAGTTTCTGGTCCCCTTTCATACTTCCTCCTTCAGACAGAGTTCACGTTCTGCGTCTTACGTTTCATACCTCCACCGCTCACTCTCGGTAGATCCGCACGTGGCGGTAGGGTTCTTTCCCATAGCTGTGGGAGATGAGGTTGGCGGCGCGGGCCATTTCGTGCTGGCGTCGTCGGATGTAGGCGTTCTGGGGGCTCAGGTCCACCGATTTGGCCCCTGCCAGCACCTTCTTGATCGCCTCCTGGGTCTCCCGCATAGCGATGGCCAGGGTGTCCGTCTCCTCGGCCGAGAGGTCGAAGATGCTGGCCAGCACCATTTCCATCTGGGAGACGGTGTTGGAGCGCAGGACGTAGATGGGGATCTTCCGTTCGTCCGCCTGGACGATGACCTTGGGCCGCCGCCGGTAGTAGTTCTTGGAGGTGATCAGCACGTCCGCCTCGTCTAGGTCTTCGACGACGATGACGGGCAGCCGCAGCCGTTTCACGGCCTGGAGCAGGCGGTTACGAGCAATGCCGTAGGGATAGACGCGGAGGGTGGGAAGGGGGCGAGGTTCCACCAGCTCACCCTCGGAGGTGTAGGGTTCTGGCCTCCGGGTCCCCACACCACCCCGGCCGCGCGCTGCTGCTCCGCGTCCATCCTCAGGGGGGGCGGCTCGCTCAATGTGGACCTGGCCCAGTTCGTCCCGGTAACGGGCCTCCGGCGTCAGCGGCCAGCCTCGCAGCATTGCGTCCACGGCGGCAGCTACGTCGTGGTGGACGATCAGCCGCTGTCGGTCCTGGATTTCGATG
>WFUY01000530.1 GCA_015484715.1 Thermoflexales bacterium
CCTCGGGCCAGTGAGGCTGGTCCCCTGCCGGTGGGCGCGGTGGGATGACGCCCGGCGGGTGCTGTCCGGGGAAGGGGAGGTCGTCCAAGGGAAGCTGGTCCTCCAGATGGCCGATCAGGGCGTCGAGGAGCTTCATCGCCTCGGCATAGAGGACCGCCGCCTGGGAGAAAGCGCCGGGGTCCTGGCTGGTGGCCAGCCTCAGCAGGGCCGTCGCGGAGGCCAGCCAGAGGCGGGCCTTCCAGGTCTCGTCTCCCATTTCCTGGGCAAAGGCGTCCAGGTGCCTCAACATCAGCCGCTGGAAGCACAGGGAGAGCTCGCTGCCCAAGGGTTCATAGAAGAAGCCACGCCCCAAGGCCTCGTCCTCTGCCTCCAGGGGCTGAAGTGAGACCTCCTGCTCCCGCAGGAAGCGATAGATGCAGACATCCTCCAGCAGCAGGCCGAAGTCCTGGACGTAATCCCCGTGGGACTCGAGGCTGTCCAGGTCAATGAGTCGGACCTGCTTGCCATCGGGAGTGAGCATGATGTTGCGGCTGTGGGCATCCCCGTGGACCATCATCAGCGTCTGCACCTCCAGGCCGGCCTGGTAGGCCCGCAGCTTGTTCAGGTAGTGGCCGATGGCAGGGTAGCGCCTGGCCCCCAGGTAGAAGCCGCGTAGCCAGGGTTTGAGGGCCGGGAAGCGCTCCACCAAGCGGTTCAGAGAGGCCTCGATGGGGGCGATGTAAAGACGGGCGATCTGGGACCCGAAGAACTCCTGGAGGCGGGTGTGTCGGTGCAGCGTGGTCAGGGCGTGGCAGACCTGGCGGCATAAGGGCCGCAGGTGACGCTCTTGGAGATCGGGGTCCCCCTGGTACTCCAGCTCCTGGAGCAGGCTATAGAGCGTCCGCATCCGCGTCAGGTCCTCCATCAGCAGGTAGCCCCGCTCCTCGTCCGGCGCGGAAGGCCAGAAGGAGGACTCATCGTGGCGGGCGAAGAAGGGGCGGGCCGCTTCAGGCAGGTCCCGGTAGCGCCGGATCGCCCGGCGCAGCCCCTCGCGGTCGGCCCGCTTGATGACCAGCGAATCGGGGGCAGGATGGAACTGGAGGGCCGGGCTTTCCAGCCCGCCCGGCGGGGAGAAGCGGAGGTGAAAGGAGACCCGATAGAGCTGGGTCCCTCTTCGTCCGCCGGCCAGTTGCTCCAAGTCGTTGATTTGGACCTGGAGGCGTTCTTTGATGAGGCCGGCCAACGCAGTCCGCTGCTCCTGCTCCAGCGCTTGCCGTCGAAGGGTCCAGTTCTCCCGCTCCCGGTCGAAGAGGAGGTGGACGAGCGCCTCGTGGAGTTCGGTCCCGTGACGGGTGGCCAGAAGTCGGAGCATCAAGGCGTGGAAGAAGTTGGCCTCCCGGCGGAAGGCTGCCCGCTCGTAGCGAGCACGGCACTCCTGGATCAGGCTCTCCACGGCCTGGATGGCCTGGGGGGAGTCGGACATATGGGTGGAGAGCTGGATGCCGCAGTAGAGGCGGTCGGAGAGCTTGAGGCCCTCAGGGGGGGAGACGACCGCCTGCACCAGCGCCGCTTCCAGCGCTTTCAGGGTGGCCGGGTCGTCCAGGCGGCCGGCCCGCCGCAGGATCGCCATGGCGTAGCTCAGCTCGCCCGGCCCCAGGTAGGCGCTGGGGCTGCGGGGATCGGTCTGCCAGCGGTGCAGGTGCTCCTCGATGGCGGCAAGGGCGCGCCGGTAGCCTGCGTGCCAGCTTTCCTGGATGGGGGCTCTTTTCGCCTCCAGGTGGAGGAGGGTGTCGGCGTAGATCATCGTGGCCAGCAGGGGGTTGGGCAGCACCCGTTGGATCAGGCCCTGCTCGTCCAGCCGCTCGTGCAGGGCTTGGAAATCACGGCGCAACGGGGGCGCATCGAAGGAGCCGATCCAGGCCAGCGTCTTGAAGCGGCTGGGGAAGAGGCGGGCTGCTTCTTCGTCCACCTGGGGCAGGTCCTGGATGCCCGGCAGCCGGACGAGCCAGGAGCAGGCGGCCTGGACGGCATCGCGGCTGTAGGTGCCCAGCCGGATCAGGTGGAGGGCCTCGGCGGCGTGACAGGTGTAGCGGATGGTGGCCACGGAGACCCTCTCCCCCCAGGCCCCGGTGCCGGCGCAGCGGGTGGTGCTGAGGAAGATGGTCAGGTAGAGGGCCAAGCGGGCATCTTTCTCCAGTTCCGTCGCCCCTTCGGCGCGAAAGGGGTTCTCGTAGAAATAGGGGTGCATGGCTCAACCTCCCAGCTTCTCACAGATCAGGGCCGCTGAGAGGAGGGCGTGACGGGCCCGTATCGGGGCCAAGAGGTCTCGATCCCGCAGGACAGCCCAGACCATCACCTTCAGGGCGTAGTAGAGGAGTCCCACTTCGTACTCCGCCGTCTCCCAGGTGTCGGTCCAGTGGTGCACCTGTTGTCGGAGGGTTTGGATGGCCGCGTAAGCCCGCTGGATGGGAGGCGGCACGCTGGCCGGAAGGTCGAGGGCCTGGTCAAAGCGGCGGGGGATGAGCAGGGCCTGTTCCAGGGCGTACCGCTCGACCAGATCGGGCAGGTCCAGCAGGTTGAACTTGATGACCGATTCCAGCTCGGCGAAGTCCCGGATGAGGGGGCCCCAGCCGGTGTGGAAGAAGTCAATGAGCCAGGCCCGTCCATCTTCGTCCACAAAGAGGTTGCGTCCGTGCAGGTCGCCGTGGGTGATCGCCTGGTAGGAAGGCAGGGGAAAACGATCTCGCCGGTAGCGGATGAAGTAGGCCGGGTTGGGCAGCTCCCGGTGCCACCCTCTCCAGTGGACTTCAAGGCTCTTGGCCCCGGCCGGCTTCAGGGCCAAGCCGCTGTGGGGGCGACCGTCGAGGAGGCAGGCCACGACCTCGGCAAGGGTCCGCTGCTTGGAGGGCTGGTCCAGGCCCAGACGGCGCTCCAGGTCGCAGGCCAGGGCGTCGGGCTTCCGGGCCACCCAGCGCTGCTTCCCCCGATACCAGCGACCGCACGTCTCCTCGAAGAGGTCCTGGATGGTCCGGCAGACCTGTTCGGAGGAGACACAGGGGTCTCGGTAGTAGGCCAGGAAGTCCCTCGGGGTGCCCGGTGCCTGCCCGATGAAGGAGAAGAGCAGCCCACCCAGCCGCAGCGTGCGGGCCATCTCCCCCCGTAGTTGGGTCGCCCGAAGGCCGGCGAAGGGGGCGACGTAGCGGAAGTAGTTGCGCCGCTCCCGCTCGATGTTGTTCCGCCGGCCAAACTTGATGACCACAGGCTCCCCTTCCAGGTCGCGGTCATAAAAGGGGCGGGCCAGCACC
>WFUY01000531.1 GCA_015484715.1 Thermoflexales bacterium
CCAAGATCAGCAGGCCGCCGCCTTCGAGGCCCTGCAGAAGGAGGCCCAGGAGTGGGGCTTCGCCCTCATCAAAGTACCCGGTGGCCTAGTCCTCACCCCGGCGGTGGAAGGCAAACCCCTCACCGAGGCCCAACTGCAGCAACTCTCCGAAGAGCGCCGGGCCAAGGTCCAGAAACTGCGCGAGAAGCTGGAGCAGAAAGTCGAGCAGGGCCTGCGCCGCATCCGTGAGCTGGAGAAGGAGATGCGGGAGAAGCTCCGCCAACTGGACCGGGAGACCACCCTCTTCGCCGTCGGCCACCTCATCGAGGACCTGAAGGAAAAGTACGAAGGGCTGGATGAGGTGCTGGCCTACCTAGACAGTGTGCGGGATGACATCGTGGAGAACGTGGACCTCTTCAAGGCCGGCGAGGAGAAGCCTAAGGCCCAGATCGCCGGCATCCCCCTCCCCGTTGAGCGTTCCCCCTTCACCCGCTACGAGGTGAACGTGCTGGTGGACCGCAGCGAGGAGAAGGGAGCACCGGTGGTCGTGGAGACGAACCCCACCTACCACAACCTCATCGGGCGGATCGAGCACCAAGCGGTGATGGGCGTCTTCTCCACCGACTTCACGATGATCAAGCCGGGGGCGCTGCACCGGGCCAACGGGGGCTACCTGATCCTCCCCGTGCGAGATGTACTCCTCAACCCCTTCGCCTGGGACGGCCTGAAGCGCTCGCTGAAGGACCGCTGCATCCGCATCGAGGAGCTGGGCACCCAGCTCAGCTTGGTCAGCACCGTCACGCTGGAGCCGGAGCCCATCCCGCTGGACGTGAAGGTCGTCCTCATCGGCAGCCCCCTGCTCTACTATCTGCTCTACTACTACGAGGAAGACTTCCAAAAGCTCTTCAAGGTGAAGGCCGACTTCGCCACCCAGATGGACCGCACGCCGGAGACGGAGTATCAGTACGCCCTCTTCGTGCGCACCATCTGCCAGGAGGACGGACTGCTCCCCTTCGACCGGGGGGCGGTGGCCCAGGTGATCGAGCACAGTTCCCGGCTGGTGGAGGACCAGTACAAGCTCTCCACCCGCTTTGGGGAGATCGCCGACCTGGTCCGAGAAGCCAGCTTCTGGGCCAGCCGCAACGGCCACTCGGTGGTCACCGCCGACGACGTCCGCCGCGCTATCGAGGAAAAGACCTTCCGCAGCAACCTGCTGGAGGAGCGGATCAAAGAGCTCATCACCCAAGGGACGGTGATGATTGACACCACCGGCGAGCGGGTGGGTCAGATCAACGGCCTCTCGGTAATCCTGCTGGGGGACTATACCTTCGGTCGGCCCTCTCGGGTGACGGCCAACACCTTCGTGGGCAAGGCCGGCGTCGTCAACATCGAGCGCGAAGTGGAGCTCAGCGGTCCCATCCACAGCAAGGGCGTGCTCATCCTGAGCAGCTACTTGGGCCGTAAGTACGCCCAAAACGCCCCCCTGACCCTCTCGGCCAGCTTGGTCTTCGAGCAGTCCTACGAGGGTGTGGAAGGGGACAGCGCCTCCTCGACCGAGCTCTATGCCATCCTCTCCAGCCTTTCTGGCTACCCTATCAAACAGGGGATCGCCGTCACCGGCTCGGTGAACCAGCACGGCGAGCTCCAGCCCGTCGGGGGGATCAACGAGAAGATCGAGGGGTTCTTCGACATCTGCAAGGCCAAAGGGCTGACAGGTGATCAGGGCGTGATCATCCCGGTCGGCAATGTCCGCAACCTGATGCTGCGGGAGGACGTGATCGAAGCGGTCCGGGAGGGTGAGTTCCACATCTGGCCGGTGCGGACGGTGGACGAAGGGATCGAGATCCTCACGGGCGTTCCGGCCGGCGAGTTGCAGGAGGACGGCACCTACCCCGAGGGAACGGTCAACTGGGCCGTCTCCCAACGGCTGGCTGAGCTGGCCGAGGAACTGCGGCGGGCAACCCGACGAGAAGGAGAAGAGGAAGAGAGGGCATCGAGCAGCGCCTCCGAAGCCGAAGGCGAAGACGAGGAGGGGGATGAGCCATGAACTGGTCCTCTTCACCGGCAATGCCAACCCCGCTCTTGCCGCAGCCATTGCCGAAGAGCTGGGCGTCCCCCTGGGCAAAGCACGGGTAGACCGCTTTCCCGATGGGGAGACGCGGGTGCAGATCCGCGAGAATGTGCGGGGGCGGGATGCCTTCGTCATCCAGCCCACCTGCCCGCCGGTGAACGAGCACCTGATGGAGCTACTGATCCTCATAGACGCCCTGCGCCGTTCGTCGGCCGGGCGGATCACGGCAGTAGTTCCCTACTACGGCTACGCCCGCCAGGAGAAGATGACCATCGGGCGAGAGCCGATCACCGCCAAGCTGGTGGCCGACCTGTTGATGACGGCCGGGGCCGAGCGGCTGTTGACGCTGGACCTGCACGCCCCGGCCATCGCCGGCTTCTTCCACATCCCCGTGGACAACCTGCCGGCCACCCCGCTGATGGCTGCTTACTTCCGAGACTTGAGCTTGGACGATGCAATCACTGTCGCACCCGATGCGGGCGGGGTGCGCCGTGCCCTGGACTTCGCCCACCGCCTGGAGACCCCCGTCGTCTTCATCACCAAACACCGGCCCGCCTTTGACGAACCGCACATCCTGGGCATCGTCGGGGACGTGGAGGGGAGGACGGCCATCATCATAGACGACATGATCTCCAGCGGTGGCACCCTGCTCCAGACCACCGAGATCCTGCTGGCGCGAGGAGCCAGGGCCGTCTACGCCTGCGCCACCCACCCCGTCTTCGCCGGCGATGCCGCAGAGCGGCTGCGTCAGTCGCCCCTTCGACAGATCGTTGTGACCGACACCATCCCTCTCCGTCCTGATCAGCACTGGCCCGGTCTGACCGTTCTCAGCGTCGCTCCTCTCTTCGCTGAAGCGATCCGCCGCATCCACGAAGAGCGCTCCGTGAGTGCTCTCTTCCGCTGACCGCCCACGACACGACCCTCCCGCCACAGCAACAGGCAGGCCCAGGCCTGTGAGTGATCCGATCAACATCCCACCCAACAGAGCAAGGAGGTTGCTATGGCTCAGGAAATCACCCTCAGCGTCATCAAAGCCGACATCGGCGGCTACGTTGGCCATTCCAGCATCCACCCCAATCTGGAGGAAGCATCTCGGGAGCAACTGGAGCAAGCGCAGCGGAAGGGCACCATTCTAGACTTCCACGTGACCCACTGCGGTGACGACCTGCAGCTCATCATGACCCACACCCAGGGGACCGACAACGCCACGATCCACGGCCTGGCCTGGGAGGTCTTTGAACGCTGCACTCAGGTGGCCAGGGACCTGAAGCTCTACGGAGCCGGACAAGACCTGTTGAGCGACGCCTTCTCCGGCAACATCCGAGGGATGGGACCGGGGGTGGCCGAGATGAGCTTTGTGGAGCGCAAAGCGGAGCCTGTGCTGATCTTTATGGCCGACAAGACCTCGGCCGGTGCCTGGAACCTCCCCCTGTACAAGATCTTCGCCGATCCCTTCAACACCGCCGGCCTGGTCATCTCGCCCGCCCTGCACGATGGCTTCCGCTTTGAAGTCCACGACGTGAAGGAACACCGCCGCATCTTCTTCGACACCCCCGAGGAGTCCTACGACCTGTTGGTCTTCATCGGAGCACCGAGCCGTTACGCCATCAAGGCGGTCTACACCAAGAAGGACAACGAGATCGCAGCCGTCTCTTCCACAGAGCGGCTCTCCCTCATCGCCGGCCGCTACGTGGGCAAGGACGATCCCGTCTGCATCGTCCGTACCCAGTCCCAGTTCCCGGCGGTGGGCGAGGTTCTAGAGCCCTTCGCGACGCCTCACATCGTCGAGGGATGGATGCGGGGCTCCCACCACGGTCCGCTGATGCCCGTCTCCGTCCGGGAGGCCAACCCCAGCCGCTTCGACGGCCCCCCTCGGGTCGTCGGCCTGGGCTTTCAGATCGCCGATGGGCGGCTCGTTGGCCCCCGGGATATGTTCGACGATCCCAGCTTCGACGAGGCGCGTCGCCTCTGCAACCTCATTGCTGACCACCTGCGCCGCCACGGCCCCTTCGAGCCTCACCGCCTCCCGATGGAGGAGATGGAGTACACGACCATGCCCCAGGTGATGGAACGGCTGGCCGGCCGATGGGAGGCGCTGGAGTAGGCCGGACAGCCTCTCCAGCCAACGGCCTCCAGGTCGGACTGAGCAGCAGGGCACAGGGGCGGCGTTGAGATCAGATCCTGGGAAATCGCCTCAACCCGGCCTCCATCCTACCTCCAGACTGTGAAGGGCGGCACCACCGCCCCGGAAAGGAGGCACGACAATGGCTGAGCTGGAGCTTTCCGACCTGGACCTGCTGATCCTGGACTACATGCACCAGCATCGGGGCTACCACAGCCCCTACGAGATCGGACGCCATATCGGTGCCGATGGCCGAACCGTCGCCGCTGCCCTGGAGCGGATGGCAGCGGCCGGGCTGGTGCGCAAAAGCCTGGCCACGCCCGTCTACGGGATCACCGAGAAGGGCAGGGCCATCGTCGGCGAAGAGATGGGCACCCTGCCCTGAAGGTGATCCAGGGGAGAGCGATGTGGCGCATCCCTCCAGAGCCGATCGAAGATGAGCAGCGCTGCCACCTCTGCGGTCGCACCTCCCCCTCCATCGCCGCCTACCTGGGCCTCTGCCGGGCCTGCATCCTGGAGCACCCCCAAGAGGCCCTGACCCGGGCCAGGGCTGCCCACGCCGCTGCCCGCCGCCTCTTCGATCTGCCCCAAGCGCCTCCTCGAACCGAGAATGGGGTGCGGTGCGGCCTTTGTGTTCAGGACTGTCGGATCGGCGAAGGGGAGCGGGGGTTCTGCGGCCTGCGAACCGTCCGGGGGGGCCGGCTGGTTCACCTGGCCGGCACCCCCCGGCGTGGCCTCCTGCACTGGTATCGCGATCCGCTCCCCACCAACTGCGTCGCCGACTGGGTCTGCTCCGGTCACCGGATGCGGGGCTACCACAACCTGGCCGTCTTCTACGCCAGTTGCGTCCTCGACTGTCTCTTCTGCCAGAACTGGCACTACCGGGAGGCCGATCCCGTCCGTTCCGAGATGATGAGCGCCCGCCAGTTGGCCGAGGTCGCCAATCCCCGTACCTACTGCGTCTGCTACTTCGGCGGCGACCCCGCCAGCCAGATGCCCCACGCCCTGGCCTCCGCCAAGCTGCTGGCGGAGAAGGGGGTCGTCGTCTGCTGGGAGACGGCCGGCACCGCCCATCCCCGCCTGATGGACCGGGCCGTCCGGCTCTCCTTGGAGACCGGGGGCATCGTCAAGTTCGACCTGAAAGCCTACGACGAGGGGCTCCACACCGCCCTCACCGGGGGGAGCAATCGTCAGACGCTGGAGAACTTCGCCCGGGCTGCTGCCCGCTTCTCCGAGCGCCCGGAGCCCCCCCTGGTGGTGGCGAGCACCCTCCTGGTGCCCGGTTACGTAACGCCGGAAGAGGTGGGCCGCATCGCCCGCTTCATCGCCGGGATCAACCCGGAGATCCCCTACTCCCTGCTCGCCTTCGCTCCCCACTTCGTTATGCCCGACCTGCCCCGCACCCCCCGACGCCACGCCGAGGAGGCCGAGGAAGCCGCCCGGGCGGCCGGCCTGCGCCACGTCCACATCGGCAACCGTCATCTCCTCTGGTAGACGAGGTTCGGGGCATTGCCGAGAGCGCCCGTTTATCCTATAATTCTCCTGAGAGGTGAAACCCTCTTCCGAGGAGGTCTGCGGGATGGCAACCCCAGGGGAGAAAGCGCTGGCCCTGCTGCGGGAGCCGGGAGTGCTTACCGACGAACTGCGTCGGGAGCTGATCGAGCTGCTCCTCGCGCCACCCCAGGAGCGGCGGATGAGCTACGAGGCCTTCCTGGAATGGGCCGACGAGGACACCCTGGCCGAATGGGTGGACGGCAAGGTCGTCACCTACAGCCCGGCCTCAAAGCGTCATCAGGAGATCGCCGCCTTCCTCCTCGTCTTGACACGCCTCTTCGTGGAACACCGGGACCTAGGAGTGGTGCTCAGCGCACCCTTTCAGATGAAGCTCTCCCGCTCAGGGCGGGAGCCCGACCTGATCTTCGTCGCCAAAGCCCATCTGGACCGGTTGAAGACGACCTACCTCGACGGCCCCGCCGACTTGGCCGTTGAGATCGTCTCCCCCGAAAGCGTGGGACGCGACCGAGGCGAGAAGTTCTACGAGTACGAGGAGGCCGGCATCCCCGAGTACTGGCTCATTGACCCCCTCACCGAGCGGGCCGAGTTCTACCGGTTGGACGACCGGGGCCGCTATCGCCTCGTCCCTCCCGACGCCGAAGGCGTCTACCGCTCCGCCGTCCTGCCCGGCTTCTGGCTGAAGGTCGCCTGGCTCTGGCACCCTCCGCCGGTGATCGAAGCACTGACCGCCCTGGGCCTCCTCGGATCGGCCCCCGATTCATATCCAGAAGGAGGGTAGAAGAACACCTTAACAAGCTACATAGATGAAGGGCCCCCGTCCGGGAGTTGTCGTCCTTACGAGCTGCCCGATGAGGTAGCCGGAAAAGCGACGATACCCCAACAGCACACCGTCACGGAGTGCGTCGCGGATCTGGCTGGCTTGACCAGCAGAGCCTACCAAAGGAGCCAACAATGAAACCCCATACCACGATACTTGTTGTCTGCATGCTGTCCGCGAGCCTGATAGTGGGGGCTCTCGGCAGCCCGCCGAAGGACGCAGGGGCTCAATCGGGCGGTGCGACCCAGCGTATCTCCATTGGGCTCTACGGTCAGGAGGCCAACGGGGGCAGCTCCTTCCCCGCCATCTCCGCCAACAGCCGCTTCGTCGCTTTCGCGTCCAATGCCACCAACCTCGTCCTCGGTGACAACAACGGCCGGGACGACATCTTCGTCTACGACCGGGCGATGCGCTCCCTCAGCCGGGTCAGCGTGGCCAGCGACGGGAGTGAGGCCAACGGGCACAGCTACGCCCCCGCCATCTCCGCCGATGGCCGCTTCGTGGCCTTTGCCTCCTACGCCACCAACCTGGTGAGCGGAGACACCAACAACTGGGTGGATGTGTTCGTGCGCGACAGAGAACTCGGCAAGACCGTCCGGGTCAGTGTGGCCAGCGATGGCTCCCAGGGCCAATACGGAGGCTCCAACGACCCCGCCATCTCCGCCGACGGCCGCTTCGTGGCCTTCTGGTCCTGCGCCACAAACCTGGTCGCTTCGGATACCAACAGCGCCTGCGACATCTTTGTCCACGACCGGGATACCGATGGGAATGGCGTCTTCGACGAGTCGGGGAAGGTGAGCACCGTCCGCGTCAGCGTCGCCTCCGACGGCACCCAGGCGAACGGCGACAGCTACTACCCCGACATCTCCGCCGATGGCCGTTTCGTCGTCTTCGAGTCCGGCGCCGACAACCTGGTCACCGGAGACACCAATTCCCAGACCGACATCTTCCTCCACGACCGGGATGCCGATGAGGATGGGGTCTTCGACGAACCGGGAGGAATCAGCACCATCCGCATCAGCGTCGCCTCCGACGGGACGGAGGGCAACGGCAACAGCACGAGCGCTTCCATCTCGGCCGATGGGCGCTACGTGGCCTTCGCCTCCTCTGCCACCAACCTGGTCTCCTCCGACACCAACGGATACGCGGACATCTTTCTCCGCGACTGGAGGGGTGGAACTACCACCCGCATCTCCGTCTCCTCCAGCGGCTCGGAAGGGGACGGGTTCAGCGAGGCCCCATCCATCTCCTTCAACGGTCGGTTTATCGCCTTCGTGTCGAACGCCTACGATCTGGACTCGACCTGCAGCTATGCCGCCCGACACGTCTTCGTCCGGGACCGGTCAACCAACCAAACCGCCTGTGTCTCTATCGCTTCCGATGGAACCGAGGCCTACGGTGACAGTTGGAATCCCTCAGTGTCGGCCGACGGCCACTATGTCGCTTTCGGATCCGACGCCAGCAACCTGGTCTCAGGCGACACCAATAACCAGCGGGACATCTTTGTCCGCGACAGGCAGGTCCGAAGCCCCGTGGCGATGACCATCCCGACCTCCGGCGGGCTGCTGGCAGCCTCCGGCATCGTCCTGGACTTCCCGCCGAACACCTTCACCGACACGGCGGTGGTGACCTGCACAGCCCGTGCATCCGAGAACGCTCCGTCGCCGGGGAGCGACCTAACCGGCATAGACCGCTTCTTCGACATCGAGGCCGTCTATGAGGCCACGGGCCTCCCCGCCCAACCCGCCTCCGGGAAGAGCTACACCATCACCATCTCCTACAACGACGAGGAAAAAGGGCCGGCCATCGAGAGTACGTTGGCGCTCTACTAC
>WFUY01000532.1 GCA_015484715.1 Thermoflexales bacterium
AGGATTTGCTTGTACCAGGGTGATTCCTTCAAAACGGCCATATCCCACCTCCGCCGATCAAGCGACCTAGCGGCCTGGCGGCCTAGCGACCTAGCGGCGGACCGAGGCCGGATACGACCGCCGATCAACGACCGCCGACGGCTGACCGCCGACCGCCGATCAAGCGGCCTGGCGACCTGGCGATCTAGCGGCCTAGCAGCGGACTGAGGACTGTGGACTGCGGATCGCGGACCACCCGACCACGTGACCACCCGACCACTTGACCAAGTGAGACCGCCGACGGCCGACCGCCGACCGCCGATCAAGCGGCAAGGGGCAAGGGCCAAGCGGCAAGGAGCAAGCGACCAAGTGAGACCGCCGACCGCTGACCGCCGACCACGGACTGAGGACTGTGGACTGCGGACTGCGGACTGCGGACTGCTACGGGGTGATCAGGGTTCCCGTCTCGCCGGCCAGGGCCCGCTCGATGTTCTCCGGGTTGGTGATGATGGCCCGCTTGCCACCGGCCTCCAAGTAGTCAATGATCGCCTTGATCTTCGGCCCCATGCTGCCGGGGGCGAAGTGGCCCTCGGCGTAGTACCGCTTGGCCTCCTCCAACGTCATTCGGTCCAGCCACTGCTGGTCGGGCTTCCCGAAGTTGATGGCCACCTTCTCCACCGCTGTGGAGATGAGGAAGAGGTCCACACCGATGCTGCGGGCCAGGAGGCTGCTGGCGTAGTCCTTGTCAATGACCGCCTCGACGCCCACCAGGTTGCCCTCTTCGTCCTCGACGACGGGGATGCCGCCTCCACCTACGGCGATGACGGTGAAGCCGGCCTTGATCAGCGTCTTGATCGCCTCCTGCTCGATCACCCGTCGGGGGATGGGGGAGGGCACGACGCGCCGCCATCCCCGGCCGGCGTCTTCCTTGACCACCCATCCCTCCTGGGCCGCCCGCTCCTTGGCCGTCCGCTCGTCCATAAAGGAGCCGATGGGCTTGGTCGGGTTCTGGAAGGCGGGGTCATCCCGATCCACCAAGACCTGAGTGACGACGGTGGCGGCCTGCTTCTTCATCCCCCGCCGCTTGAACTCGTTGTAGAGGGCCTTCTGGAACATGTAGCCGATGGCCCCCTGGGTGTCGGCCCCACAGGAGTCCAGGGGCACCGTGTGCAGTTCGTGGGCTGCCAACTCGGAGCGGCGCAGGATGAAGCCCACCTGGGGGCCGTTGCCGTGGGTGATGATCACGTCCCAGCCCTGCTGGATCATCCCGGCGATGTGCTTCACCGTCTCCTTCACCGCCTCGTACTGGTCCGGTACGGTCTGATGGGCTTTGTCCCTGATCAGCGAGTTCCCACCGACGGCGACGATAGCAACGCCTCGACTCATTCCCGTTCCTCCTCCTCGCCTCGTGCTACAGGTTCCCCATCGTGAGGGCCATGACCGCTTTCTGGACGTGGAGCCGATTCTCGGCGATGTCGTAGATGGCGGAGCGAGGCCCGCTGGCCACCTCGTCGGTCACCTCGTGCCCCCGATCCACCGGCATCGGATGGGTGAAGATGGCGTTGTCGGTGCGGGCCATCTTCTCGGCGGTGAGGATCCACTCCGGGTACTGGAGCGCCTTCTCGATCTCCTCCTGCTTGTGGAAGACGCCATCCCGATAGGCGTTGGGGCTCATCCAGTTGCGGGCGTAGACGATGTGGGCCCCCTCGTAGCCGGCTTCGGGATCGTGGACGACCTCGAAGTCGGTGCCCCGCTCCTGGCAGTTCTGCCGGACCTGGGCGATCACCTCAGGGTCCAGGTCGTAGCCCTCGGGGTAGGCCAGGGTGACGTGCATGCCGAAGCGGGAGGCAACGAGCAGGGCCTCCTGGACGGAGCACCAGGAGCGGGCGAGGGCTCCCGAGGCCCAGGTGAGGACGAACTTCTTGCCCTCCAAGGCGCTGTAGTCAGGCCGGCCCGGCCCTTCACCGTACCACTCGGCCCAGCCCATCACGTCGGCCAGCCCCTGCATGGGGTGGAACTTGTCATCGGCCATGTTGAAGATGGGAACGTCGGCCCAGTAGGCGTACTCCCGCAGCATCTCGTCGCCGGCGCCGTAGTAGGGCACCTTGTCCTCCAGGATGCGGATGCCGATGCCGGCGGCGTAGCGGGCCATCACCTTGGCCGCATCTTCGATGGTCTCGCCGGCCTGCTTCTGGGTCTTGAAGCGGCCGGCCGAGGGCGTCATGAACTGGGCGTGCCCCCCCAGCTCGGTCATCGCCGCCTCGAAGGAGAGGCGGGTCCGCACCGAGGGGTTGTAGAAGAACATAATGAAGGTCCGGTGCTCCAGAATGCGGGTCCAGCGGGGGTTGAAGCGATCCCGCTTCATCTTGGCCGCCAGGTCGAGGGCGGCCATCAGCTCCTCGAAGGACCAATCCTGGGTGCAGATGAGGTCGCGTCCGTAGAGGTCCATAGCGGGCTCCTTTGGTACTCACATCACCAGGCTCATCACTGCCTTCTGCACGTGCAGCCGGTTCTCCGCCTCGTCGAAGACGACCGACTGGGGGCCGTCAATGACGTCGTCGGTGACCTCGAAGCCTCGGTCGGCCGGCAGGCAGTGCATGTAGATGGCGTTGGGGTCGGCCAGGGCCATCCGGTCGGCGTCCATAATCCAGTCCTTGTTGGCGTCGAAGATCTCCTGAGCCTTCTCCGGGCTGTCCTCGCCGACGGGGGGCTTGAACATCGGCACCGCCGTCCAGGCTTTGGGGTAGACGACGTGAGCCCCCTTGATCGCCTCCTCGAAGGAGTAGCTGATGTCAAAGGAGCCGCCGGTCTGCTCGGCGTACTTGCGGCAGGCGGCCAACACCTCGTCGTCCAGCTCCATCCCCTTGGGGTGGGCCAGCGTGACGTCCATCCCCATCATCGTGGCAGCGATGATGGCGCTCTGGGGCACGGCGCGGGGCTTGTGGACGCTGGGGGAGTAGGCCCAGCTCATCACGAAGCGCACCCCCTTGAAGGTGCCGAACTTCTCGTAGACGGTGAGGATGTCGGCCAGGGCCTGGAAGGGGTGGTACTTGTCGTCCTCCATGTTGAGGACGGGGATGTCGGCCCAGTAGGCGAAGTTGCGGATGATCTCGTTGGCCCCGCCGTAGACCCAGTCCACCGGGTCGCCGTAGCAGCGGATGGCGATGGCCTCCCCCATGCGGGAGAGGACGCGGGCCACGTCGGAGACACGCTCGGTGGTGTAGGCGATCTCCTTGCCGGGGAGGGCCGGCGTGTAGATCTTGCTCGGGTCCAAGAAGTGGGCGTGACCACCCAACTGGTGCATGCCGGCCTCGAAGGAGTTGCGGGTGCGCAGCGACTGGTTGTAGAAGATCATAAAGAGGGTCTTGCCGCGCAAGAGGTGATCGTGAAGCTCGCCCATCGCCCGGCGTCGCTTCAAGTCCAGGGCTACGTCCAGGATGGTCTCGATCTCCTCTTTGGTCCAGTCCAGCAGGGTGATAAAGTCCTTTCCTCGGAAGGTGTCCGTGCGCATTGTTCTCACTCCTCTCAACGGTTTTTGGTGTAGGCTGGGCGGTGTCGAGCCCGGTCTGGATCAGGCCACGACCCGCCGCACTACGTGGAAGCGGAAGTAGGAAGGGACGAAGTAGTTCCGGGAATAGTCCATCGGGG
>WFUY01000533.1 GCA_015484715.1 Thermoflexales bacterium
CTCCTCCACCGCCCCTTCGGCTGTCACCTCCGGCGCGGCCTCACCCACCGGTTCTTCTTCCCCCGGTGCCGGCTCCACCTCCGCAGCCTCCTCTACCGTCGCCTCGGCTGTCACTTCTGACGCGGCTTCGGCCACCACCTCCTCTTCCACGACCGCTGCCGCTGCCTTGGCGGCCTCCTCAGCCGCCGCCTCGGCCTCCATCTCGGCCAGGAGCGCCTCCAGGGGTTCCCCCGCCTTCAACCGCTTGAAGTAGTCCATCACGCCCACCTTGGTCAGCAGGCGCAGGACGGGCTCGCTGGGCTGAGCCCCCACGCTCAGCCAGTAGAGCGCCCGCTCCCGCTTGATGCTCACCGTCTCCGGCTCCGTGCGGGGGTTGTAGAACCCGATGATCTCGATGAAACGACCGTCGCGGGCCGCCCGGGAATCGGCCACGACGACCCGATAGCTAGGCTGCTTCTTTGCACCAACCCGGCGTAAACGAATGCGTACCATAGATTTTTTCATCCTCCCTTACGTTTTACGTACTTACGTTTTACGTACTTACAGGCCAAGCATACGCAGGAGGTCGCGTCCACCTCCCTTGCTGAGTTGCTTCATCATCTTTTGGGTCTGGCGGAACTGGCGCAGCAGCGCGTTGACATCGGCGACGGTAGTTCCGCTCCCCCGGGCGATACGCCGCCGCCGGCTGGCGTTGATGATGCGGGGGTTGCGCCGTTCCTCCGGCGTCATCGAGTTGATGATGGCCTCGATCTTCTTCAGTTCCTGGTCGGTCACCTCCGGCGCGATCTCCTTGCCGATCTGCTGGAAGCCGGGGATCAGCTCCAGCAACTGGCTCAGCGGCCCCATCTTCTTGAGCTGCTGGAGTTGCTGCCGGAAGTCCTCCAGGTCGAACTCGGCCCGCAGCAGCTTCTCGGCGGCCCGCTGGGCCTCTTCTTGGTCAAAGGCGGCCTCGGCCCGCTCGATGAGGGTGAGCACGTCGCCCATCCCCAAGATGCGGGAGGCCAGCCGGTCGGGGTGGAAGAGCTCTAGAGCCGTCGGCTTCTCCCCCACGCCGACGAACTTGATGGGCACGCCGGTGACGGCCCGCATGCTGATGGCCGCGCCTCCCCGGGCGTCGCCGTCCAGCTTGGTCAGGATCAGGCCCGTCAGCCCCAGCCGCTGGTGGAAGCCCTGGGCCACGTTGACGGCCTCCTGGCCGGTCATCGCGTCGGCCACCAGCAGGATCTCGTGGGGCTGGGTGCGGGCCTTGACCGCCTCCAGCTCGGCCATCATCGCGTCGTCAATCTGGTGCCGCCCCGCCGTGTCCAGGATCAGCAGGTCGTACCCCTCCTGCCGAGCCCGCTCCAGGGCGTGAGCACAGATCTCCGGCGGGGGGACCTCCGTCCCTTCGCTGTGGACGGGCAGGTCGAGTTGACGGCCCAGCACCTCCAACTGGCGCACGGCGGCCGGACGGTAGGTGTCGGCGGCGACCAGGAGGGGCCGACGTCCCTTCTTGCGCAGCCAGAGGCCCAGCTTGGCCACCGTCGTCGTCTTGCCGGAGCCGTGGAGGCCGACGAGCATGAGGACGTGGGGGGGCGGCCCTTCCAGTTGCAGCCGGCCCGGCTCCCCCAACGTGGCGATCAGCTCCTCGTGGACGATCTTGATCACCTGCTGAGCCGGGCTCAGCCGGCGGTGGATCTCGACCCCGACCGCCCGTTCTTGGACCCGCCGGATAAAGTCCTTGACGACCTTGTAGTTGACGTCGGCTTCCAGCAGGGCCAGGCGTACCTCCCGCAGGCCGGCCTTGACGTCGGCCTCGGTGAGCAGGCCCCGCTTGCCCATCCGCTCGAAGATGGCCTGGAGCTTGTCGGTCAGGCTCTCAAACATCACGCACTCCCACCTGCCCCTTCAGGTGTCCTGTAAGCGTAGCTGTTCACCCTCTCGCTGGTTAGGCGCGTTTCCGACGCGAAACCGTGCTTCAAATAACCCATCGGGGCTGAAAGCGCCCTCGATCGGTGACCTGCGGGAGGGTAGGCTGCATAGATACCTAGATACCAAGGAAGCAAGCAATGGGTGATTCTAATGCAGTTTGTCCCTTTCGTCAAGCACCCTCCTACCCCGGCGGATTGAAGTAGTTGTAGACCGCCGTGGCGATGTCGCTGATGAGGGGGGCGCTCTGTTCCCACTCCAGCCAGCCGGGGTTGTAGAGGTAGATGACCAGCACGAAGTCCCCCTGGGGCGAGAAGACAATGCCCGCGTCGGCGTGGGTATCCCCGATCCAGCCGTGCTTGTGGGCCAGCGGTGTGTCGGGCGGGATGCCGGTCTCGATGAGGCTGTTGATCTTGTTCTGCTTCATGATCTCCAGTTGCATCCCGCACTCTTCGGGCGTCAGTTCGTTGGGATAGAGGGCCAGGAGCGTCCCTCCGCCCCGGCTGCACTGGTAGATCATCTCCAGCAGCATCCCCATGTCCAGAGGCGTCGTCTGCATCGCCGGGTCAGGCTGGGTGTTGATGTCGGTGCGGGAGTTGGCCGGCGTGACGATGGTCGGCGGCACCATCTCCGCCTCGTAGGGAACGGCGATGAAGGTGTTCACCAGCCCCAACCGGTGCATGGACTCGGTCACCCGCTCAGCCCCCCGGTAGGCATCCCCCTCCCCGATCT